>NZ_JASATH010000006.1:0-92598 GCF_038440215.1 Inquilinus sp. OTU3971
GCAGGGCACCGAACTCGCCGTCCATGCCGGTTTGCGACAGTCTGGGCCGGCTCGATCCGAGAGCCCCCCCTCCCGCGAGGGGAGGGGGGACTCATAAGAGACGATGTGTGAATGTCGTAGCCTGGGGGTCTGGGATTTGCAGGTCGGATCTACACGATCGCCGAGCCTCTCCCCTACCCCACCCGCGGCACCCGGCCTTCGATCGGATAGGCCGGGTCGTTGTAGCCCGGGCTCGACGGGTGGCCGGTCACGACCAGACGGTTCACCAGCGCCTCGTCCTCCGCGGTGAAGGCGTAGTCCAGCGCCCCGAGGTAGTCGGCCCACTGCTCCTCGGTCCGCGGGCCGGCGATCGGGGCGGTGACGATGCGGTTGTTCAGCAGCCACGCCACCGCGAACTGGCCCGGGGTGATGCCGCGGCCGCGCGCATGCTCCGCCAGCTCGGCCGCGATCGCCAGGCTCTCCGGCCGCCATTCCGTCTCCAGGATGCGCTTGTCCGCGCGGCCGGCGCGGGTGTCTTCGCCCGGCGTCGCCCCTGGCGCGTATTTGCCGGTCAGCACGCCGCGGGCCAGCGGGCTGTACGGCACCACGCCGAGCCCGAAATGGGCGCAGGCCGGCAGGTGCTCCGCCTCGGGCATCCGGTTCAGCAGGTTGTAGTAGGGCTGGCTGACCACCGGCCGCTCGATCCCGGCCTGGTCGCACAGCCGGCAGATCTCCGCCACCCGCCAGGACCGGTAGTTCGACACGCCGAAATACCGGATCTTGCCCTGGCGGATCAGGTCGGCCAGCGCCGACACCGTCTCGGCCAGCGGCGTGGTCGCGTCCTCCTTGTGCAGATAGAGGATGTCGACCGTGTCGGTGCCCAGGCGGCGTAGGCTGGCCTCCACCGCGTCGAAGGCGCGGCGGCGCGACAGGCCGCGGTCGTTCGGGCCGTCGCCGGTCGGGTTGGCCAGCTTGGTCGCCAGCACCCACCAGGAGCGGTGGGTGGCGATGGCGCGGCCGACGATCTCCTCCGACCTCCCGCCGGTGTAGACGTCGGCGGTGTCGATGAAGTTGATCCCCGCCTCCCGCGCTTGGTCGACAATGCGGGTCGCGGCCGGCTCGTCGGTCGGGCCGCCGAACATCATGGTACCGAGGCAGAGCGGCGACACCTTCAACCCGCTGCGCCCGAGGTTGCGGTAGTCCATCGGCCTTCTCCTTCCACCTGCGCGAGACCGCGATCATGGCCCGAAACGGCACCCTCGCGCTGCCCGTCGATCGCAACGCAGCCGTGTCTCGTCGCCGCAGCCGATCGGCCGCCGGTCAGGCTATCCTGACTCGACAAGATCGGGGAGGAGCGCGGAACCGGCGGCATGCCGCCAGCATGGAGACGACAGCGCTGAGCACCTCCCTGATCCGCGCCGCCATCGCCGTCTCGCCGCGCAGCCTCAGCCTCGGCGAAGGCCTGCGCGCCGCCGCCTCCTGCGCCGTCGTGGTCGCAGTCGGCAGCCTGCTGCAGGCGCCGATCCTGGCCTGGGCCGCGATCGCGGCGTTCTGGACCTGCCTGGCTGATCCCGGCGGGCCGAACCGCGACCGGGTGCGGGCGCTGGCCGGCTTCGCCCTCCTGTCCGGCGCCTTCGCGATCGCCGGCGCCGCGGCCTCCGCCCAGGGCTGGCCCTGGGCCACGGCGGCCGTGTTCCTGTGCGCCCTGATCGGCAGCCTGGTCCGGGTCTACGGCGCCGCCGCGCGGCAGATCGGCATGCTGGCGGTGGTGGCCTGCGTCGTCGCGGTCGACCACCACACGCCGACGCCGGCGGCACTGGGCGAGTTCGCCGCTGCCTATCTCGGCGGCTGCGCCTGGGCAATGCTGCTGGCCCTGTCGATCTGGCGCATCCACCCGTTCCGGCCGGCCCGGGAGGGCGTCGCCACAGTCTATCGCAGCCTCGCCGCCATGACCGCCGGTCTCGCGCGCCTCGATGCGGGCGCCGCCCCGCGCGGCTGGGTGCTGCACGCGCAGCGCTATCGCCACGCCGTGCGCAGCGCCATCGAGACCGGCCGGGCGACGCTGGACCGTACCTTGCGCGGCCGCGGCCTGGCCGCCCCGCTGGAGCGGCTGCTGCTGGCGCTGGACCGGGCGGAGCGGGTGTTCGCCCGGCTGATCGCGGTGAGCGACCTGCGCCAGCATGCGCCCGGCTCCGGGCCGCAGGAGCGGCTGGCGCTGCGCCGGCTGGCCATGGTGCTGTACCGCCAGGCCCATGCCCTCGCGGCCGGGCGCGAGGAGGAGGCGCCGTGGCGGAGGTCGCTGGACCGGCTGGACAGGCTGGTCGGGACCTTGGGCGACGGTCCGGTCGCGGCCGGGCTGCGCGCGATCGTCGACCAGTTGCACTCGACCGGCGAGACGCCGGAGATCCGGCCCGCCGCCCGTCGGTCCTGGCTGGCGCCGTTGCGGGCGCAGGTGAGCTGGCGGTCCGAGACCCTGCGCCACGCCCTGCGCTGCGCCGTCGCCACCGCCGGGGCGGTGATGCTCAGCCACATCCTCGGCCTGCCCTATGCCTACTGGATGGCGATGGCGGTGGTGCTGGTGCTGCAGCCCTCGGTGGCGACGACCTGGCCGCGGGCGCTGGAGCGGGCGGTCGGCAGCGTGCTCGGCGGTGCGCTGGCCGCCCTGCTCGGCCTCGTGCTGCACACGCCCCTCGCCCTGACCGCCGCGGTGTTCCCACTGGCGATCGCGACCATGGCGGTGCGCTCGGTCAATTACGGCCTGTTCGTCTTCTTCCTGACGCCGCTCTTCGTGCTGGTGATCGAGCTGTCGCAGCCGGGAACCAGCGAGCCCGCCCTGGCCTGGATGCGGGCGCTCTACAACGTGCTGGGCAGCGCCATCGGCGTGCTCGGCGGACTGCTGCTGTGGCCGAGCCGCGAGGGGCGCCAGCTGCGGCCGGCCCTGGCCGCGGCGATCCAGGCCAATGGCCGCTACGCCGCCCTGGCCTTCGCGCCGGACCGGGACGAGGCGGCGATCGAATCCGCCCGCCGCGCCGCCGGCCTCGCCAGCGGCAACGCCGAGGCCGTGCATGGCCGGACCCTGCTGGAGGCGTGGTGGCAGCGCGACGCGCTGGACGCGGCGCTGAGCATCGTCATCCTGGCGAGGCAGCTGGCCGGCGCCGCCGCTGCCGCCTGGCTGCACCGGCCGGAGGCGCGGGCCGGGGACACCGAGTTCGGGCGGTGGATCGGCGCCGAGACCGCGGCCCTGGGCGAGGCCCTGCGCCGGGGCGCCGCCCTGCCCGCCGCCGCTCCGCCGCCGGACGGGGCGCGCGAGGATCCCGAGCGGTCGCGCCTGCTGCAGGAGGTCCTGCTGCTGCGCGCAGCGGCCGGGCATCTGGTGCCGGTCCAGCCGGGCGCGCCTTTGCATAGCGGCGCGCGGCTCGGACAGGACAGCGATCGCTGACGCCTGGAGCAATCACAAGAGGACAGCACGGCATCGTCGGAAGCGAACAATGACCGTCGTGACCATTATTGCCATGATGCTGTCTTCAACTCGCGCGTGCCAAAGATATCCTCGGCGCGGTATGCTCGCCGGTGCTTGGAGACGGTCGCGCCCAATGCTGCTCGAGCGAGAGGGTCCACTTGAAGCGTTGCTGGCGGCCGCCCGAAGTGCTGCGGCAGGGGTCGGCCGCACCGTGCTGCTCGAGGGCGAAGCAGGCATAGGGAAAACATCCCTCCTGCAAGAATTCGCGGTCCGTGCGGGCGAAGGCTGCCGGGTGCTATGGGGCTGGTGCGAGGCGCTTTTCACTCCGCGCCCGCTCGGCCCATTGCAGGATATGGCGCGGTCACTTGACCCGCGCGTGGCGGTGCTGCTCGATGAGGCGGCAACTCCCGAGCGGCTGTTTCCTGCGCTGCTGAATGCCCTTCAGGACGCGGAAGGCACGACGGTGCTCGTCTTTGAGGACGTGCATTGGGCCGATAACGCGACGCTTGATCTCGTAAAGTACCTTGGCCGCCGTGTTTCGGTACTTCGCACGATGATGGTGCTCAGCACGCGCAGCGAGGAAGTCGGCGCTGATCACCCCTTGACGCATGTGCGCGGCGATCTGCAGCCGGCATCAGTAACCCGCATCAGGCTTGAACCGCTTTCTCCCGGAGCAGTGGCCGTAATGGCAGAGCAGGCGGGCCGCTCCGGTGCGGATCTCCACCGAATCACGGAGGGCAACCCGTTCTTCGTCTCTGAGCTGCTGTCGAGCAAGGAGATCGAGTCAGGGCAAATTCCGGATTCCGTGCGCGACGCGGTGTGGTCCCGGCTGTCACGCCTGACAGCCGGCGAACGCGAGGTGCTGGAAGTGATGAGCATCGTTCCGGGAAGCGCCGAACCGGGCTTGATCCGGGCGCTTCTCGGAGTCGACGCCGAAATCCTGGTGGACCAGTGTGTAGCCCGCGGATTGCTGCGGCGAGACAGTCAAGGTGCCGTTACGTTCCGCCACGAACTCGCAAGGCAGGCGACACTTGATCGGTTGTCGCCGAGCCTTCAGCGGTCACTTCATGCGAAGGTGGAAGCGGCTATATCACGGCTCCTGACGGCCCAGGCGAGCGCCCTGCTCTCTCGCCGGATGCACCACGCCGCTGGAGCCGGCGACGGCGCGCGCGTTCTCGAGCTCGCGCCGCAAGCCGCCGCGCAGGCCTCGCGCATGGGCGCCCATCGAGAAGCAGCCTCGCACTTGGCCACGGCACTCACCTATGTTGCGCAAGCGCCACCGGCGCTGGCGGCCCAGCTTTACGAAGACTGGGCCTACGAGGCCGGACTGGTGCTGCTCGTGTATGACGAGATCATCGAGGCACGGCACCGCGCCATCGCGATCTGGCGGGACCTCGGACGGATCGACAAGGTCGCCCTCAATCTGCGCTGGCTGTCGCGGCTCCATTGGCGCCGCGGCGAAGGCGAGCAGGCGGAGCATTTCGCCAACGAGGCGGTCCGTGAGGCGGAAGGCATGCCGCCGGGGCCGGAACTGGCCATGGCCTACAGCACGCGCTCGCAGCTTCACATGCTGCACTATCGATTTGACGATGCCATTGACTGGGGTCTGCGCGCGATCACGCTTGCCGATCAGCTGGGCGAGATCGAAACGCGTGTCCACGCCCTGAACAATGTCGGCACCGCGCTTCTCTTCGCCGACCGCCCCGGCGGCCGCGAGCGGCTGGAAGAAGGCCTCTCGCTGGCGCTCGATCACGGGTTTCATGATCATGCAGCGCGAGCCTACACCAACTTCGCCGAATATGCGGTGGTGTCGAAGGACTTCGCCTTGGCCGAGCGGCTGCTCGCCGAAGGAATTGCATTTTGCAGCCGGCATGACCTCGATTCAGCGGCCCAGTATCTGCTCGGCCGGCAGGCGCAGCTTCGGATGGAGCAAGGCCGTTTTCGCGAAGCGGAGACCATAGCCCAGGGCGTCATGAATCTGGAACGCCTGCCGGTGGTGATGCATCTGCCGGCCCTGACCGTGCTTGGCAGGGTGCGCGTGCGGCTGGGCCAGGCCGGCGGCACCGCCCTGCTGCAGCAGGCACTCCAGGAAGGACTGCCGACCGGCGAGCCCCAGCGGATCATACCGGTCCGGCTGGCGCTGACCGAGGCCGCCTGGCTTGCCGAAGATCTCGACGCCGGCCGCGAGCAACTGGGGGCCCTCGCCGCGATGGGGCTCGACACCTTCAGTCCTTGGGACGTCGGCGAACTGGCGGTCTGGTGGCGACGATGCGGGATGCCGGAGGCGCTGCCGGTGCCCAAAATCCGGATCATCGAGGCACGGTCGGCTGAACTCCGCGGCGATCCGTCTGCAGCCGCGACGGAATGGACCCGCCTGGGCCTTCCCTACGAGGCGGCGATCGCCCTGATGCAGGTCCGGGGAGCCGATGCCGGGACCGCATTGGCAAGCGCAGTGACAATGTTCGAGGCGATCGAGGCGCGTTCCGCAGGCGCACTGGCCCGAAAGCTTGCCCAACGCCTGGGTGTCGCGGTCCAGTTGCCAAAGGCGCGTCGGGGGCCATACACGGCCGCCCGCCATCATCCGCTGGGCCTGACCCAGACCGAACAGCAGGTGCTCGCCTTGATTGCCCAGGGGAAGAGCAACAAGGAAATCGCGCGAAGCCTATCGCGATCACCACGCACGATCGAACACCAGGTTTCAGCCGTGCTCGGCAAATTCAATGCCGCCAACCGGATGGAAGTCCTCCTGCGCATACGTGGCGAGCCGTGGCTCTTGTCGGCCGCCAGGGCGCCTCTCTCCTTCGAAACTTAGGAATGCCGTAGTCAAACGCAGGAAGCCTTTCTGCCAAACCTGGGTGATGGCACCGAAGAGCACGGCCGCCGTGGCGCGTATGGTGAATCGGCCGCGATTGTGGACGGGAGGACTCTCCAGGAGTTCGACGAAGGCGCGTCGCTCCCAATTCCAACTGCGTTCGCGACGGCAGCAAGAAGGGTGCAGTCCCTGACCTCGATCGACCGCGTCCTTCTTCGTGCCGACGAGGCCGTAGGGGGTGACCCTGCTTACGAAGCGCAACCCGGCATGGGATACCGCAGCGGCCGCGCAACTTCCGTTCGTCCGATGCCGTCAGGCCGAGACAAGGCGCGCTGGGGGCAGGATCGGGCGTGTCTCGACCCCTTCAGTCCAGGAAATCGATCATGGCCATTGTCGATGGAACCGCGGGGAATGACCTGATCCATGTCGCCGGTGACGGGATGATCGCTCCGCCCGGCTACACCGATATTGCCCAAACGACAGCGTTCAACGACACGGTGAGGGGGCTCGGCGGCATCGACCTCATCATCGGCGGCGGCGGCCTCGACCTGCTCGACGGCGGCGACGGCAACGATGTCCTGGTCGGGGGCGTCGGCGCGGACACGCTGATCGGCGGCGCCGGTATCGACACCGTCCGTTACGACGGCCCCGAAGCGGTCTCAATCGATCTCGGGGCGACCTTCACCGGGAATGGTGGCGGAAACGAGCCAGGGCGACCGGCCCTGCTCTACGCCGCCGCGTCGGCCTTGCGGATCGCCAGGAAGGCATCCAGCGCGGCGATGTCCTGCTTCTCCCCGGCGACATCGGCGGCCAGGCGTTCATACAGCCCGGCCATGCCTTCATAGATCAGGCGCGCCGGGTCGTCGGGGCCGAGGAAATCGGCGATCTCGCGCATCTCGGCGACCCAGCGATAGGCCTTCGCGTACATGTCCGGCACCGACCGCTCGAACTTGGCCAGGAGCTGCGGCTGGCTGTCCGCCAGCTCGGCATGCAGCGCCGGGCCGGCGCCGGCCCGCTCGGCTGCCAGGATCATGGCGGCGGCCAGCCCGGTCAGGCCCTTGTTGATGCCGGCATAGCTCATCTTCAGCGCCGAGGCGGCGCCGACCGGCCCGTCGAGCACGCGGATGCGCAGGCCGAGATCGCCGAGCACGCCGAGCCGCACCGCATCCGCGCCGGCCAGATACAGCACCGGCCCGGACCCTCCGGGTCCGCCGGGCGCGGGCGGCCCGCCGATGATGCCGCCATCGGCAAAGCCGGCGCCGGTCGGCGCGACCGCGGCGGCGATCGCCTGCACGGTCTGGACGTTGACGGCGTTGCAGTCGACATAGACCGGCTTGCGCGGCGCGGCGCGCAGGGCCGGCGCCAGCCGCTCGGCCAGGGCCGCCGCCTCGCCGGGCGGCACGATCGACAGGATGACGTCGGCGGCGGCGATCGCCGCCTCGTCGGCCGCCCGCATGCCGGCTGCTTCGGCCCGGGCCACGGTCGCGGCGCTGCGCCCGTCGAGCAGGGTCGGCACGGTCGCGCCGTGCTCCGTCAGGCGCCGGGCGATGCCGCTGCCCATCGCCCCGGGGGCGATGACGGCGATGGTCTGTTTCATCGGATCTCCTCCACTCTGCCGGCAGCCGCCCCTTCCAGGCCGGCCGGAGGATCATGGCGCGATCCGAGGGGGCCGTGAACCCTCAGCCGAGCGAACGATCAGCGGCAGGACCTGCCCCGCGGACAGCGGCGTCATCTCCAGGGTCGAGAACCCCGGCATGCCCGGGTCGGCGATAGTGTCGTGCTCCATCAGCTCGACCTGGTTCCGCGCTATCGGCGGCTGTGGCAGCTGCTCCGCGACCAGGGCCAGCACCTGCCAGGCCGGGAAGGGCACCGGCAGCAGCAGCGGCCGTCGGCCGACATGTCGAGCGACGAGTTGGACCAGCTCGCGATAGCTATAGACGGCACCGCCGCCGAGCTCGTAGGCGACGCCGCCCGGCCCCGCCATCGCCCGGACGATTGCCGCCGCGACATCTTCGACATAGGCCGGCTGCAACCGGGTCCGGCCGCTGCCGAACAGCGGGAAGACCGGCGCCCGGCGCAACATCCGGGCCAGCGGCACCAGGAAAGCGTCGTCCGGCCCGATCATGGCGGCGGGCCGGATCATGATCGCCTTGGGAAAGGCCGCGCGCACCGCCTGTTCGCCCTCGCCGCGGCTGCGGATATAGGGAGAGCGCGAGGCAGGATCCGCGCCGATGCCGGAGAGATGGACCAGGGTGGCCACGCCGGCTCGCTGCGCCTGCCGCGCGACTCGGGCGGCGGCGTCGACATGGATGGCTCGGAAGGTCGCCGTGCCGCGCTCGACATAGAGGCTGACGGCGTTGACCACGGCCCCGGCGCCGGCGACGGCCGCGGCCACCGAGTGGTCGTCGGCCACATTCGCCTGGACTGGCTCGACCGTGCCGTCATCGGCTCGCGGCGAGGCGCGGCAGGGATGCCGCGACGCGGCCCGGACGGGGAAGCCCTGATCCGCCAGATGCCGCACCACACGCCGGCCGAGGAAGCCGGTGCCGCCGAACACCGTGACCGGCCGCCGCGCCATGGGATGCTCGGCCGCCAATGTTTACCGCGGGGCGCCGCCGACATAGGAGCGGACCCGCGGCCGGCTGCGCTTCGGGTCGCGGCGCCAGACCGAAGCGTCCTCGTTGGCCGCGGTCAGCGGCACCACCGGGCCGGCCCAGCCGCCGGCGCGCCAGCGGTCCTCACGCGTATCCATGTCGACCGTGCCCTCGTCGTCCAGGATGTCGAGCGCGCGGTCGTGCTCCGCATCCGTGACCTGGACCGAGACCATGCAGGAGCCGCGGCGGAGGTGCTCGCCATAGGTGAAGCGCTCGTCGTCCGGGAAGAACAGACCGCGAAGGGACTCCAGGATCCCCATCCGCTGCTGCGGCGTGGGCACCTCCTCGTTCCAGACGTCGGGATCATCCTTCGGATCGATTTCGTTGCCGGGCACCAGGCGGATCCGGTCCTTCGGGATGCGCGCGGCGATCAGCCGTTCGACCGCATCCTCCGCATCCTTCCGAGAGTCAAACAGCGCGGTGACGTTCCATTGACGGGCCTGCTGCATCGCATCGTCTCCTCGGCAGCTTCTCCGCCCAGGAAACGGGGCGCGGCGCCCCGCCGTTCCGCGCGCCTACCCCCGCCGGAAGCGCGGCACCCGGCTGCGGTTGAGCACCAGCCGGGCGGTGTCGCCGTCGAAGGCCAGGCCGATCCGCTTCGGCCAGGGCTCGTCACGGCCCTCGGCCAGCAGCCGGCCGCCGCCCAGCGGCACCAGCGCCGCCGAGGACCGGATCGGTCCGGCGCCCATCTCCATCCGCTCGCCGGCGATGGTAAAGCCGGCATGGAACTCGGGGCATCGCCATTCGCCCTGCACCCGGTCGAGCACGCCATCCGGCGCGATCGGCCGGAAGCGGCGCGCGGCATGGCCGATCTCGCCCTCCACCGCCTCGCCCGTCCAGCGCAGCCGCATCGGCAGATGGGCGGACAGCGAGACCGACCAGCCGTCCTCGCCGCGATAGAGCGTCTCGCCGGTGCCGAGGAAGCTGGCGACGCCGTCCTTCAGCTCGAGCCAGTCCGGCCCCTGCTCCGCCACGTAGAGCCCGTCCGGGATCGCGGTGCCGCGCTGGGGCAGCTCCTCGCCGAGCAGCGCCGCCATCAGCGTCAGCGCCGTGCCGTGGGAGATGGTGTCCTCGCGGTTGGACACCACGGCGGTACCGACGCCCTGCTCCGGATCCAGCAGGAAATAGGTCTTGTAGCCGAGCAGCGAGCCGCCATGCCCGACCAGCCGGCGCGCCCCGAGCCGCGACCAGGCGAGGCCGAGCCCGTAGCCCGTCGGCCTTCCGTCGGCGAGATGGCGCGGCGCGCCGAGCCGGGCCAGCACGCCCTGCCCCGGCCCGCGATCGGCCAGCACCGCCTGCTGCCAGCGCACCAGGTCGTGCAGGCTGCCGGTCAGGCAGCCGGAGGCGGAGAGATGCTGACCCGAGGCGGCAAGCTGCCAGGCGCCGCTGCCGTCCTTCCAGTAGCCGGGGCCGAGGCCGCGGATCGGGTCGAACCAGGTCTCCGGCACGCGGAAGCCGATGCCGATCGGCCCGGCGATGCGGTCGCGCACCAGCCCGGCGAAGCCGAGGCCCCGGCGCAACAGCGCCGCGTCGACCAGCCGGTAGCCGGTGTTGGAGTAGGAGATCTCGTGCCCGGACGGGAAGTTCAGCCCGGTCAGGCGAAAGAGGAAGTCGAGGCTCTCCTCCCGCCCCACCGCCGCGCCCTGCGGCACGCCGAGCAGCGACAGGGTCTCGCGCAGGTCCGGCAGGCCGCCGGTCATGTCGAGGGCGCGGCCGACCGTGACCGCGGCCAGGTCGCCGCGCAGCCCCGGCAGCAGCCCGCCGAGCGGGTCGTCCAGGCCGATGCCGTCCTGGCACAACGCCAGGGCCGCGAAGACATGCTTGGTGACCGAGGCGTAGCGCACCACGGTGTCGCCGGAGAAGGCGTTGCCGCCGGCCAGGCTGTCGACGCCGCCACAGGCCTCGGCCCGGATCTCCCGCGCGTCGAACACGGCGACGCCGCCGCCGGGGTCGCCCGGGCCCCAGGCCGCGGCGATCCCGGCCGCCGCCTCCGCCGCCGCCGACCAGCGCAGCTCCCCCATCATCGCCTCCCGTCTTCCGGATTCGGCCGCCGCCGTCCGATCTCGTCCCGTTATAGGCAGGATCACCGGTTTTGGCTTCCTTGATAGGCGATCCGTTCCTACCCTCGCCAGCGAGTCGCAGGAGCTGCGTGCCGAAGGGGAGGACAGACGTGCCGGACGCCGATCGCGAGGCGCTGTACCGCAAGGTGAGCCTGCGCCTGATCCCCTTCATGATCCTGCTGTACCTGGTCAGCTTCCTCGACCGGGTGAATGTCGGCTTCGCCGCCCTGACCATGAACGCCGACCTCGGCATCTCGCCCTATGTCTTCGGCTGGGGCGCCGGGGTGTTCTTCTTCGGCTACTTCCTGTTCGAGGTGCCGAGCAACGTGATCCTGGAGAAGGTCGGCGCCCGGCTGTGGATCTGCCGGATCATGGTGACCTGGGGCCTGATCTCGGCTGCCATGGCCTTCGTCCAGGGGATCTGGGGCTACACCGTCCTGCGCTTCCTGCTCGGAGCCGCCGAGGCCGGGTTCCTGCCCGGCATGATCCTGTACCTCACCTACTGGTTCCCGGCGGCGCGGCGGGCCCGCTTCGTCGCCCTGTTCATGGCCGCGGTGCCGCTGGCCAGCGCCATCGGCGCGCCGGTCTCCGGCCTGATCCTCGACGCCACGCATCTGTGGTTCGGGCTGAAGGGCTGGCAGTGGCTGTTCATCATCGAGGGGCTGCCGGCCTGCCTGCTCGGCCTGCTGGTCCTCGCGTGGCTGCCGGATGGGCCGGCGAAGGCGCCCTGGCTCGACGACACCGAGCGCGCCGCCATCGCCGCGGACCTGGCCCGCGACCGTGCGGCCGCGACGCACCCGCCGCTGCACGAGCTGTGGCCGGCGCTGGCCGACCCGCGGGTGATCCTGCTGGGCGTGGTCTATTTCGGCATCGTCATCGGCCTCTACGGCATCGGCCTGTGGCTGCCGCAGATCGTCAAGGGCATGGGCTTCTCGACCGTCCAGACCGGCTGGATCATCGCCCTGCCCTATCTGGTCAGCGCCGGCGCCATGCTGGTCTGGGGCCGGCATAGCGACCGCACCGGCGAGCGCGTGCTGCATGTCGCCCTGCCGGCGCTGGTCAGCGCCATCGGCTTCGCCGCCAGCATCGCCGCCTCCTCCAATGTGGTGTCGCTGGTCTTCCTCGGCGTCGCCGCGGTCGGCATCTACGCCACGCTCGGGCCGTTCTGGACCCTGCCGCCGGTGTTCCTCGGCGGCACCGCCGCGGCCGGCGGCATCGCCCTGATCAACTCGATCGGCAATCTCGGCGGCTTCGTCGGGCCCTATGCGGTCGGCTGGATCAGGGAGTCGACCGGTAGCTTCACCGCCGGCATGGCCCTGCTGGCCGCGAGCCTGGCCGCCGCCGCCGCGATCGCCCTGCTGATGGCGCGGCACTTCCGCGCCGCGCCATCGACATCGGCTCGCGAGCGCTCGGCCGGCTAGCCGAGCGAGTTGATGATCTCGCGATAGGCCGCTTCCGGGAACGCCTTCAGCGTCTTGGTCCGGATGAAGCCCTGGCGGCCGCTCATCAGCGTGAAGCGGGCCGCGACGGCATCGTCCGGCGCCTCGTAGACGAGCACGAAGTCGTGCTCGCCCATGGTCATGTAGAAGGCCTTGAACTGGCCGCCCATCTCCTGGAGCAGAGACTTGGCCGCGTCGAGCCGCTTGGGCGAGTCGGCAACGGCACGAATCCCGGGCTCGGTCCAGTTGCCGAGCAAGACGTAGGTTGCCATGGTTGCACTCCCTGTCCGGCACCGGGAGGCGCTTGACGTGGAGCCTGGGCCCCGCGGGCCGGCATCGAATACTAGCACCGCCGGCCAGTGGCGCGCAGAGGGCTATAGGGTGTAGGCGGCTTGCCATTTTCCAGCCCAGCCTTTATTCCCAACCGGGTATTTCTATCGTGGAATTCGTCCAGACTCAGATGAATGCCTCCGAACACATCGACTATCTGAAGACCATCAACCAGACCTTCCACGAGCAGATCAAGATTGCCGACCAGAAGGCGGCCTACATCTTCACCTTCCTGATCGCGCTGGTGGCGTGGTCGCCGGAGATGCGGTCGGTCTTCACCTGGGCGAGGACCGTCCCCTTTCCCTCGGCGAAGTGGGGGCTGTGCCTGATGCTGGTGGTTGCTTTGGCGGCCGGGCTGGTCTGCGTGGCGCTGGTGCTGCTGCCGCGCAAGCGCAACGGCGGCGCCTGCCTGTACTGGGCGGCCTGGCCCCAGGCCGGGGAGCGGCTGGAGCACGCCTCCCGCCGCACGGAGCCGGGCTTCATCGCCACGGAATACACCGCCAACGCCCGCAACCTGGCGGCGATCTGCCAAGCCAAGTACCGCTATGTCGCCTGGGCGTTCCGGTGCCTGGCCATTGTCATCCTCTGCTACGTGCTGCTGCTGGCGACGGGCTAGAGATACTTGCCGTCCATGATCGCCAGCGTGTAGTCGCGATAGCTCATCCCGAGCTCCTCGGCCCGGGCCAGGCGGCGCAGCGCCACTTCGCGCGGCGGCGTCCTCCAGGCGGCGGCATGCGCCTTCCTCCAGCAGAACTGCCGCCAGGACGGCGCGGAATCCGGATGCTCCTCCTCCAGCGGCGGGCCGCCGTTGTGGCCGAGGCCGGCGAGAAGCTGCGATGGCGTCGAATCTCTCATATTCGAGAATTTATCTCTGAATCGGGATCGCGGACAATGGCTTCTCGCGCCTGCCTTCCGGGACGCAATGTTGCAGCGCGATTGACAGAAACGGGCCGAGCCTTATCCTGGAGCCAGCAACTCGACATTCTTCTTGCCCGACGGGCAGGAGCGGCAATGAAGCCCCATCCGCAGGCCGGCGACGGCAGGCGATGGGGTTTTGTGCGTTCAGGGGACAGGCGGCACGTGCGGGCGAATTACGCGATCGGTCTGCTCTATTCGACCACAGGGCCCTATGGCGCGATCGGGCGCGAGGCGCTGGACGGCGCCGTGATGGCGCTGGAGGAGGTCAATGCCGACGACGCCTTCGGCTTCACCCTCGCCCCCGTCGCTGCCAACCCCGAAGGCGTGATCGACCGCTACCACACGCTGTGCGAGGCGGCGATCCGCGAGGGCGGCTGCCGCCAGATCGTCGGCACCATCACCTCGCTGTCGCGCAAGGAGGTGCTGCCGACGATCGAGAAGCACGACGCGCTGCTGTGGTACATCTGCCCCTATGAAGGCTTCGAGAGCAGCGAGGCCGTGATCTACACCGGCGCCAGCCCGAACCAGCACATCGTGCCGCTGTTCCAGCATGTGCTGCCGCGCTGGGGCACCCGCGCCGCCCTGCTGGGCTCGAACTACATCTGGGGCTGGGAGGTCAACCGTGTGGCGCGCGAGCTGATCGGCGCCTGCGGCGGCGAGGTGCTGGCCGAGCGCTACCTGCCGATCGGCAGCGAGGATGTCGGCCGGCTGGTCCAGCAGGTGCGGGAGAAGCGGCCGGACTTCATCCTGAACAACCTGATCGGCCCGTCGAGCTACGCCTTCTTCCGGGCCTATCGGGCGCTGGCCGACAGTGACCCGGCCTTCGGGCCCGACCGCTGCCCGATCGTCAGCTGCAACCTGACCGAATGCGAGCTGGGGCTGATCGGCCCGGCCGGCATCGGCCATCTCAGCAGCGCGATCTACTTCGAGGGCGTCGACACCGCCGAGAACCGCGCCTTCCGCGACCGGGTGCGGCAGCGCTTCGGCGCCGGCCGGCGCAGCTCGGCCTTCCTCGCCGGCGGCTATGCCGCGGTGCGGATGCTGGCCGAGGCGATCCGCGAGGCCGGCAGCGACGCGCCGGAGGCGCTGCGGCCGGTGCTGCACGCCCGCCGCTTCGCCACGCCGCTGGGGCCGCTCGGCATCGACCCGCGCACCAACCACGCGGCGCTGACGCCCTGCCTGGGCCGGATCGGGGCCGATGGCGGCTTCGACATCCTCGACCGCGCCGCGGCACCGGTGGCACCGGACCCGTATCTGGTCGAGTTCGACGCCGCGGCCCTGGCCCGGCGGGTGCTCGGGCCCGGCGCCGCCCCGCGGCTGAAGCGGGTGAAGTGAGCATGCGCCGCGTCCCCACCCCGAACTTCCGCGGCCGCAGCGCCGTCGTGCTGCACCGGCCGCACGCCGCCGCCGCCGCGGTGCTGCGCCAGCTCGAGCGGCTGGGCATCGCCGCCCGGCCGGCTTGGCCTGCGCTGGCCGCGGCCGACCTTTCCGCCGATTTCGTGCTGTTCGACGCCGACACCGCCCATGACGGCCAGTTCCCCTGGCCGGCCGGGTCACCGCCGATGCCGCTGGTCGCCCTGATCGGGTCGGAGGCGCCGGGCCGGCTGGACTGGGTGCTGGCCCAGGGCGCTACCGCCCATCTGCTGAAGCCGGTCGCCTCCGGCGGCGTGTTCAGCGCCCTGGTGATCGCCGAGCACGGCTTCGCCGAGCGCCGCGACCGCGAGGCCCGGATCGCCGATCTGGAGACAAGGCTGCGCCTGCGGCCGGTGGTGGTGCGCGCCATCCTGACGCTGATGGCGCAGCGGGGCCTGAGCGAAGCGGACGCCTTCCGCGAGATCCGCAGCGCCGCGATGCAGCGCCGGCGCAGCATCGAGGAGCATTGCCTCGACCTCGCGGCCGGAATCCCGGACCCGGCCGCCGGCCGGCGCGGAGGCTGAGCCGTGGCGATCCTGAGCCAGCTCCTGCGCCGCAAGCTCGCTTTGTTCGGGCTCGTGGTCATCCTGGTGGTGGTGGCCGCGGCCCTGCTCGCGCCCTGGATCGTGCCCTTTTCACCCGACGAGCAGCTGTTCGACGGGCTGACGCTGGAGGGCGCCCCCCTGGCCCCGGACGGCCGCTTCTGGCTGGGCACCGACCTCCTGGGCCGGGACATGTTCTCGCGCCTGGTCTACGGCGCCCAGACCTCGCTGGTCATCGGCGTCGTCGCGAACGGCGCCGCAGTGCTGATCGGCACCTTCTTCGGCGTCGTCGCTGGCTTCGCCGGCGGCTGGCTGGGCGCGGTGATGATGCGCTTCACCGATCTGATGATGGCGTTCCCGGCGCTGCTGCTGGCGATCGTGCTGGCCGCGATCTTCACGCCGTCGCTGTGGATCGTCGCACTGGTCATCGCCATGGTGAACTGGGTGCAGATCGCCCGGATCATCTACACCGAGACCCGGTCGATCGCGGAGCGCGACTTCATCGAGGCGGAATGGGGCCTCGGCGCCTCCCGCGCCCGCATCCTGCTGCGCCACGTGCTGCCGCATCTGCTGTCCACCACCATCGTCTGGGGCACGCTCGGCATCGCCACCACGGTGCTGTTGGAGGCTACCCTGTCCTTCCTCGGCATCGGGGTGCAGCCGCCGACGCCGAGCTGGGGCAACATCATCTTCGAGAACCAGACCTACTTCTCGACCGCGCCGTGGCTGGTGTTCATCCCCGGCGCCGCCATCATCCTCCTGGCCCTGGCCTTCAACCTGGTCGGCGACGCGCTGCGCGACATCCTCGACCCGACGCAGAAGGGCCGGCATTGATGGGCGCCTATCTGCTCCGCCGCCTGGCCCAGGCCGTGCTGATCCTGCTGGGGGTCAGCCTGGTCACCTTCGTGCTCTTGTACCTGCTGCCGGCCGACCCGGCGCGGCAGATCGCCGGGCGCAGCGCGACGCCGGAGGTGGTGGCCGGCATCCGCGCCCAGCTCGGCCTCGACCGGCCGTTCCACGAGCAGTATCTGCGCTATCTCGGCGCCTTGCTGCAGGGCGATCTCGGCCGCTCCTACCTGCAGCGGACCGAGGTGGCGACGCTGATCATGAGCCGCCTGCCGGCCAGCCTGCTGCTGATGGTCGGCGCCATCATCTGCGAGCTGGCGCTGGGCCTGACCATGGGCGTGGCCGCGGCGCTGCGGCGGAACACCGGCACCGACCACGCGCTGATGCTGACCTCCTTCATCGGCGTCTCGGCGCCGCAATTCGTGGTCGGCATGCTGCTGCTCTACGTCTTCGCCTGGCAGCTCGCCTGGTTCCCGCTCGGCGGCTACGGCAGCTTCGCGCATCTTGTGTTGCCCTCGCTGACGCTCGGGCTGCTCGGCGCGGGGTGGTATTCGCGGATGATGCGGTCCGCGATGCTGGATGTGCTGCGCCAGGACTACATGCGCACCGCCCGGGCCAAGGGGCTGGGCGCCTGGCGCGTGGTGCTGGCGCATGCGCTGCCCAACGCGCTGCTGCCGATCATCGCCATGATCGGCATCGACATCGGCCTGTTCATGAGCGGCATCGTCGTCGTCGAATCCGTGTTCGGCTGGCCCGGCATCGGCCAGCTGACCTGGCAGGCGATCCAGCGCGTCGATATTCCGATCATCATGGGCGTGACGCTGGTCTCCGCCGTCGCCATCGTGCTGGGCAACCTGCTGGCCGACCTGATCGCCCCGTTCATCGACCCGAGGATCAAGCTGCGGTGACGGGCCCACAACAACGCCGAACCACAGGAGGTTTCATGCTGAAGTCCATGCTGCTCGCCGGCGCCGCCGCCCTCACCCTGACCCTGGCGGTCCCTGCCATGGCCCAGGACATCAAGCAGGGCGGCACCATGACGGTCACCTACAAGGACGACGTCACGACCCTGGACCCCGCCATCGGCTACGACTGGCAGAACTGGTCGATGATCAAGAGCCTGTTCGACGGGCTGATGGACTACAAGCCCGGCACCACCGATCTGGTGCCGGACCTGGCCGAGAGCTTCGAGGTCTCGGCCGACGGGATGACCTACACCTTCAAGCTGCGCCACGGGGTCAAGTTCCACAACGGCCGCGAGCTGAAGGCCGCCGACGTCAAATACTCGCTGGACCGCGTGGTGCAGCCGGAGACGCAGAGCCCCGGCGCCGGCTTCTTCGATTCGATCCAGGGCTTCGCCGACGTCTCCGGCGGCAAGGCCAAGGAGCTGAGCGGCGTCACCGCGCCGGACGACTACACGGTGGTCTTCCACCTGACCCGGCCGGACGCGCCCTTCCTGCACAAGATGGCGCTGAACTTCTCTCACGTCGTGCCCAAGGAGGAGGTCGAGAAACACGGCGCCGATTTCGGCAAGCATCCGGTCGGCACCGGCGCCTTCAGGATGACCGAATGGACGCTGGGCCAGCGCATCGTGTTCGAGCGCAACCCGGACTACTTCCACAAGGGCCTGCCGCATCTCGACAAGATCGTGTTCGAGGTCGGGCAGGAGCCGGTGGTGGCGCTGCTGCGGCTGCAGCGCGGCGAGGTCGACATCGCCGGCGACGGCATCCCGCCGGCCAAGTTCCTCGAGGTGACCCAGGACCCGGCCTACAAGGACCTGATCATCCAGGGCAGCCAGCTGCACACCGGCTACATCACCATGAACGTCAAGGCCAAGCCGTTCGACGATGTGCGGGTGCGGCAGGCCGTCAACATGGCGATCAACAAGAGCCGCATCATCCGCATCATCAACGGCCGCGCCATGCCGGCGACCCAGCCGTTGCCGCCGTCGATGCCGGGCTACGCCGCCGATTACAAGGGCTATGCCTATGACGTCGCCGGCGCCAAGAAGCTGATGGCCGATGCCGGCCAGGCCGATGGCTTCACCACCGATCTCTACGTCGCCAACACCGACCCGCAGCCGCGCATCGCCCAGGCGATCCAGCAGGATTTGGCCCAGATCGGCATCAAGGCCGAGATCAAGGCCCTGGCCCAGGCCAACGTCATCGCCGCCGGCGGTGACGAAAAGCAGTCGACCATGATCTGGTCGGGCGGCATGGCCTGGATCGCCGACTTCCCGGACCCGTCCAACTTCTACGGTCCGATCCTGGGCTGCGGCGGCGCGGTGCCCGGCGGCTGGAACTGGTCCTGGTACTGCAACGCGGATCTCGACAAGCGCGCGGCCGAGGCGGATTCGATCGCCGACCCGGCCAAGGCGGCGGAGCGCGAGGCCAAGTGGCGGGACATCTTCCTCGACATCATGAAGGACGCGCCCTGGGCCCCGGTGTTCAACGAGCAGCGCTACACCATCCGCTCCGAGCGGATGGGCGGCGACGGCGCCCTGTTCGTCGACCCGGTCCACATCCCGATCAACTACGACAACGTGTACGCCAAAGATGCCCAGTAAGCCGCACCACCACCACACCATCCACGGCGCGCACCACCATTTCGGCTGGAACCGCGACTTCCCGCCGGTGGCCACGGTGGCGCCGGGGACGACGCTGGAGTTCGACTGCCTGGACGCCGCGGGCGGGCAGCTCAGCGCCTCCAGCACGGTCGCCGACGTCGCCACGCTCGACTTCGGCAAGGTCAACCCGGTCACCGGGCCGATCCTGGTCGACGGGGCGGAGCCCGGCGACGCGCTGAAGATCACGCTCGACCACTATGCGCCGTCGGGCTTCGGCTGGACCGCCAACATCCCCGGTTTCGGCCTGCTGGCGGACCAGTTCAAGGATCCGGCGCTGCATCTCTGGCGCTATCAGGCCGACACGCCGGCCCTGTTCTCGACCCTGGCCAAGGTGCCGCTGAAGCCTTTCGCCGGGACCATCGGGGTGGCGCCGGCCGAGCCGGGGCTGCATTCGGTGGTGCCGCCGCGGCGGGTCGGCGGCAATCTCGACATCCGCGACCTGGCGGCCGGGGCGACGCTCTGGCTGCCGGTCGAGGTGGCGGGGGCGCTGTTCTCGATCGGCGACACCCATGCCGCCCAGGGCGACGGCGAGGTCTGCGGCACGGCCATCGAAAGCCCGATGAAGGTGACGCTGACGCTCGACCTGGTGAAGGGCGCCAACTCGCGGATGCCGCGCTTCGCCACGCCGGGACCGGTGACGCGCCACCTCGACGCCAAGGGCTACGAGGTGACGACCGGGATCGGCCCCGACCTGATGGAGGGGGCGCGCATCGCCGTCGCCGAGATGGTCGAGCTGCTGTGCCGCACCCGCGGCATGGCGGCGGTCGACGCCTACATGCTGTGCTCGGTCTGCGGCGACCTCAGGATCAGCGAGATCGTCGACCAGCCGAACTGGGTGGTGTCGTTCTACTTCCCGCGCATCGTCTTCGAATGATGCCGGAGTCCGCTCCCTCGCCGCGCAACCAACCGAGTCCCCCCTCCCCTCGCGCGAGGGGGTTAGGGGGAGGGGGTTGTCGGTCGAAGGGCACGGGAATTCCGTCGAGGGGCTCTCGAACATCCGCAAGCCTTATGCCGGTTCCTGCTGCGCGAGCCCCCTCCCCCTACCCCCCTCCCGCAAGGGGAGGGGGGACTAGGAGTGAGGCGTCCCGGGACCGCATCGACGGAATCCGCGCGCCATGACCGGACCAGGTTCCCCCCTCCTCCAGGTCCGCAATCTCAGCACCCAGGTGGCGACGCCGGCGGGGCCGAAGCTGGTGGTGGAGGATCTGAGCTTCGACCTGGACCCCGGCGAGACGCTGTGCGTCGCCGGGGAATCGGGCAGCGGCAAGTCGATGACCTCGCTGTCGATCATGGGGTTGCTGCCGCAGCCCATGGCCCGGGTCGCCGGCGGCCAGGTGCTGCTGGAGGGCCGGGACCTGCTGGCGCTGCCCGAACGGCAGATGCGGCGGGTGCGCGGCGGCGAGATCGCGATGATCTTCCAGGAGCCGATGACCAGCCTGAACCCGGTGATGTCGGTCGGCCGGCAGATCGCCGAGGCGATCCGCGCGCATCGCCAGGTCGACGGTGCCGAAGCCCGGCGGCTGGCCCTGGAAGCGCTGGAGGCGGTGCGCATCGCCGAGCCCGAGCGGCGGCTGCGGCAGCATCCGCACGAGCTGTCCGGCGGCATGCGGCAGCGGGTGATGATCGCCATGGCGCTGGCCTGCCGGCCCAAGCTGCTGATCGCCGACGAGCCGACCACGGCGCTGGACGTCACCATCCAGGCCCAGATCCTGGAGCTGATGCGAGACCTGCGGCGCCAGTTCGGCACCGCCCTGATCCTGATCACCCATGACATGGGCGTGGTGGCCGAGATGGCCGACCGGGTGGTGGTGATGCACCAGGGCCGGGTGGTCGAGAGCGGCCCGGTGGTGCCGCTGTTCGAGGCGCCGCGCCAGGACTACACAAGGCAGCTGCTGGCCGCCGTGCCGAAGCTGGGGCAGCTGGCCGGCCGAGATGCGCCGCTGCGCGCCGACGCCCCTGCCCTGCCCGCGGCGAACCAGCCGGTGATCGAGGTCAAGGACCTGACCGTCCGCTTCGATATCGCCGGCGGGCTGCTGCAGCGCACGGTCAAGCGCGTGCATGCCGTGGAGAGCCTCTCTTTCACATTGAATCCCGGCGAGACGCTGGCCCTGGTCGGCGAGAGCGGCTGCGGCAAGTCCACCACCGGCAAGGCCCTGATGGGGCTGGTGCCCTGGCGCGGCTCGATCCGCATCGCCGGGGCCGAGGCCGCCGGCCTCGGGCCGACCGCGCTGAAGCCGCTGCGCCGGAACATCCAGATGGTGTTCCAGGATCCCTACGCCTCGCTCGATCCGCGCATGACCGTGGGCGGGCTGGTGGCCGAGCCGCTGGTGATCCACGGCCTGGCCAGGGGCGGCGAGCTGGCCGACCGCGTCGAATGGCTGTTCCGCCGGGTCGGGCTGGAGCCGGAGCTGCGCCACCGCCACCCGCATGAATTCTCCGGCGGCCAGCGCCAGCGCATCTGCATCGCCCGGGCGCTGAGCCTGTCGCCCAAGGCGATCATCGCCGACGAATCCGTCTCCGCCCTCGACGTCTCGGTCCAGGCCCGGGTGTTGGACCTGCTGCACGAGCTGCAGGCCGATCTCGGCCTCGCCTATCTCTTCATCTCGCACGACATGGCGGTGGTGGAGCAGATCAGCCACCGGGTGGCGGTGATGTATCTCGGCCAGATCGTCGAGACCGGCACCCGCCGCCAGATCTTCGAGGACGCGCGCCACCCCTACACCCGGACGCTGATGCAGGCCGTGCCGATCGCCGACCCGCGCCGCCGCCGCGACCATTTCCAGCGCCTGTCCGGCGAGGTCCCGAGCCCGGTGCGGCCGGTGGACCACACGCCGGTGCTGGTCGACCTCGCCGATGTCGGCGGCGGGCACATGGTGGCGCGGGAGGCGGCGTAACGGGCCTCCAAATAAGGTCGTCATTGCGAGCGTAGCGAAGCAATCCAGGGCAGCAAGAGCGGAGACATGGATTGCTTCGTCGGCTTCGCCTCCTCGCAATGACGGATCGGGAGCCCGATCACCGGCTCGCCGATATCACTCCTTCTTCCCCTGCCAGAAGAAGTCGTTCTCCGTGCCCGGGCCCCAGACCAGGCCCTGGACGGTCTTGCGCGCGGCGACCGCCTCCACCTGTTGGAACATGAAGGCATAGGGACCGGTCTCGCGGATCTTGCGCTGCAGGTCCCCGTACATCGCCTGGCGCTTGGCGGTGTCGGTCTCCAGCACCGCGGCCTCGGTCTCCTTGGTCAGCTCGGGGATGTCCCAGGCCGTGCGCCACGCCGTCGTCTTCATCGGCGGATTTTCGCCGTTGTCGACATTCATGCCGAAGTTCTGGGCGTTGGTGTGCGGGTCCTGGTAGTCCGGGCCCCAGCGGCCGATTGCGGTCTGGTATTTGCGGGACCGGACCTTGCTGGTCTGCTGCTTGTCGTCCGAGGCGATGATCTGGAGGTCCACCCCCGCCTTGGCGAAGGTCGCCTGGATCGATTGCGCCATCTCCAGATAGGGCGACCCGTTCGGCACGTCGATGCTGATCTTGAAGCCGTCCGGATAACCGCCCTGCGCCAGCAGCTGCCTGGCCTTGTCGACGTCGAGCTTGAACGGCATGTCGTCGAGGGCGCCGAGGAAGCCCTTGGGCAGGAAGTTCTCATGCGGAACCGCGAGGCCCTTCATGAAGCTGTCGGCCATGCCCTGGTAGTCGATCAGGGATTTCAGAGCCTGGCGCACCTCGACCTTCTTCAGCGGCTCGGTCTGGGTGTTCATCGACAGGTACCAGATGGTGCCGCGCGGCACTTCCTGCACCGTGACGTCCGGGTTCGACTTCAGCGACTCCAGCTGCTCGCCGGTAAGGCCGCGGGCGATGTCGACATCGCCCTTCTGCAGCAGCAGCAGCTGTGAGGTCGGGTCCAGCACATGGCGGAAGAAGATCCGCTTGAAGCCCGGCTTGCCCCGCCAGTAGTCGTCGAACCGGTTCATCACCAGGCTCTCATTCGGCTTCCAGCCGCCGAGCTCGTAGGGGCCGGAGCCGGCGGAATGGGTGTTCAGCCAGTCATGGCCGAAATCGCCGTTCTTGGCGTTCGCCTCCACGATCTTGGAATCGACCACCGAGGAGACCGTGGCGCTGAGGCAGTTCAGCACGAAGCTGGGCGCGTAGGCCTTGTCGGTCTTGAACACCAGTGTCCGCGCATCCGGCGCCGTGACCATGGCGTCGACATTCTCCGCGGTCAGGCCGAACTGGCCGACGATGAAGGCCGGCGACAGGTTCAGCTTGATGGCGCGGCGGATCGAATAGGCCGCATCCTCGGCCGTCAGCGGGTTGCCGGAGTGGAACTTGACCCCGTCGCGGATCTTGAAGCTGTAGGTGGTGCCATCATCGGCGACGGTCCAGCTCTCGGCGATGCCGGGCAGGAAGTTCGCCGGATCCTGGGCGTTGTAGTAGATCAACCGGTCATAGACCTGGTTGACGTATTCGGTGGTCGAGAATTCGAACACCTCGGCCGGATCGAGCGTGATGATGTCGTCGATGCGATAGGCCTGGACCAGCGTGTCCTTCGGCGTCTCGGCCCCGGCCGGCAAGGCCGCGCAGCCGAGCAGGATCGCGGCGATGGCGCCGCGAAGGATTGTTCTCATTTGGATGCACCCCCTGTTTGCTGGGCAGGCCGATGGTAGGCCCGCCTCCCAACGCCGACTAGGCGGATTCGCTCAGGATTTTGCGCATCCGCCTACTTTGGGTAGCGGAAGAGAGGGCCGGCCTCGATCACCTGCGGCCCCTGTCCCGACGCGGCGATCCGGGCGGCCTGGGCCGGCAGCGTCGTGCCGTCGTCCAGTCTCCGCGGCTTGGTGTCGAAGTTCACGGTGACCGCCGTGCCGTCGCCGAAGGTCGAGCGCTGCAGCAGCCGGTCGGGCGACAGCACCGCGAAATCCGTCATCGGCCGGGTGAAGACCCGTTCGTGCAGCGGCCGGAACACCCGGTCGTAAGCGGCAATCATCGGCAGGTCGCCGTCCAGCACCGAAGCGTTCAGGTGGTAGAGCGGCGGCACGGCGTAGAGCAGTTGAAGCAGCGCCGTGGCCTCGCGCTGGTCCGAGAACTTCAGCGAGCCGTATTCCCAGTGATGGGTGGTGACGACGCTGTCGTGCAGCGCGATCTCGTAGAGCGGCAGGCGGAAGCGCGGATCGGCGACGACGCGCGCGATCTCCGGCTTCAGTCTGGCCGGGCTGAAGTAGAGCGACGGCGTCTCCGGCGGCCAGTAGTTGCCGCGGTAGAAGGGCGACCCCTTGTCCTTCATCTCCGCCACCATCCAGGCGAAGGGCTGGGTGGTCATGCCGTGGGCGAAGGCGATCTGCGGCGCGAACAGTGCGGAGCCGCCCTCGCTGCCGACGACGAGGCCGAGCGAGGCCGCATAGGCCAGGCGGCGGCGGCGCGCCTCGGCGTCCTGTGCCTGGCTGGTCTCGCGGCCCGGGGCATAGTCGTCGAACACCAGGCCGGCGGCGTCGACGTCGAGGAACAGGCTGTCCAGGCCCGCCGCCTTGGCCACCGCCGCGATCCGCCGCCGGGCGTAGGGCTCCGCCGCCACCGCGCTGGCATAGACGCCGCGGCCGGCGAAGCCGGTGACGGTCTTGCCATTCCTGTCGACATAGCCGGCGGCGGCGAGGTCGGCGCCCATCTGCGCCGTCGGCCAGGTCTCGGGCAGGTCCAGCGGATGGGCGCTGCCGTAGCTGTCATAGGCGCCGACGAGGTAGCCGGCAGCCTTGGCGGCAACCACCGCCTCCGGGTGCCACAGCGCATCGCGCCAGTCCTCGACGCCGAGCCAGGCATGGGTGAGACCGGCCTTCTGCAGCGCCGCGACGGTGTCGAGCGACAGCCCGCCGCCCCAGCGCTCCGGCGGCGCCAGCAGCGGGCCGAAGGCCTCGGTCAGAGCGGCGCGCAGAGGGCCGGCGGCCCAGGCCGCCTCCGCCGCCGGATCATGCCCGCCCGGCAGCGGATCGACCGGCGCCATCGGCACGGCCCGGCGCAGGGCATCGTTGACCGCGCGGGTCAGCGCCGCCCGGCTGTAGGCCGAGACGAAGCCGCCGGCGCCGGCGGCGTCCTTGAACGCATCCTCGAACGCTTGGCGACCCTCCGCATCGAAGGCTTGCCACAGCCGGCCGGCCAGATGCGCGCCATCGCCCTTCTTCTGCTGGACCAGCCGGACGAAGGCGCGCCACTGCAGCACGTCCTCCGGCTTCAGCGGCCCCTTGCCCCAGAGATAGATGTGCGGGCCGCCGCCGAGCCGGGCGACATCCGGCGGGGCGGCGATCTTGTCCGTCAGCGAGACGAAGCCGCCGCTGGCCTGCAGCCAGGCGCGATAGGCCTTCGCCCCCGCCAGCGGGTCGGCCGGCCCCGGCACGATGCGGACGACATAGGGCGCGCCCGGCGCCAGGCGGGTGAAGTCGTGCGCCAGCACGGGTCGCGGCCGGCCGGCGTCTTCGACGACGGCGAACCAGGTGTTGAACGGCGTCTCGACCAGCCAGGTGATCGAGTGGTCGTCCCGCAGCTCGGTCCAGAACGGCATCGACAGCTGCTCGGTCAGGTCGGCGGGCTCGTAGCGCCGGGTCAGCCAGTCGAGCCAGGCGGGATCGTCGGCCGGGATGTAGCTGCCCTCGCCGAAGGGCATGGCATAGGCGGTGATCGCCGCCGGGTCGGCGGTCTGCGGCCAGGCCAGGGTCGCCGGCCGGTCGGAGCGGATCGACAGGCGCAGCGCCCCGCCCTCGACCGCCGCCTCGATCGTATAGGCATCGCTGCCCGCCGCGAGCCGCCATCCCTGGCCGGTCCGGTCCGTCACCTGTCCCGGGTCCATGGCCGGGACGGCCAGCGCCGCCTCCTCCCCACCGTCCGGGCGGAACGACACCCCCAGCGTCGCCGGGTCGATCGTGAATGTCCCCGCCGGAGCCGCCAGGACAACCGCGTCGGCCGCCAGGACGGAACCGGGCAGGATGCCCAGCAGCATCGTGACCATGGCGAGCGCCACCCGCGGCACGACGTCGATCATCCGTTCAACCATACTCACCTATCACATCAGGAATATGTCATATTCGATTGATAATTATATCATCTTACCTCAAGAGCACGACCAGAAATCCGGTCCGGCATTCCCGCCAGGGCGGCAGGCGTCGCGGCCGCGAAGGGGCCGAGGGCGAGGCCGGCGAAAGTCTCGACCATCCGGCGGCGCAGCCAGGGCACCCGCGTCGACGGATGGAAGGCCAGGTCGCGGAAGGTCCCGATCCAGCGCTGGTCGGACTGGAAGGCCGGGGTCAGCAGCGCGCTCATGCGCTGGTAGAAGCGGATGTGCCGCCGGCGCCGCGCGGCATAGGCGGCCAGGGCCGCTGGAATGTCCGGCGCGGCCGCCAGCGCATCGGCCAGGGCGGCGCCGTCCAGCATCGCCATGGTCACGCCGGCACCGAGCTGCGGGCTGGTCGAATGAGCGGCGTCGCCGATGAAGGCGATGCGGTCGCCGAAGGGCTGGCGCAGCGTCGCCTGGGCGTAGCGGGCGAGCGTCAGCTGGGCCGGGTCGGTGATGCCGGCGATCACCGGCTCGATCTCGGGCCAGAGGTCGAGGACCCGACGCCGCCACGCCCCGATCCCCGCCGCCACCAGGGCCGGATGCTCCGCCACCCTGAGGCTCCAGAACAGGATGGCGCGCGGGACGTCGTCGCCCGGCATCCGCCCGACCGGCAGCAGGCCGAGCATCTCGCGCGCTGCGCGGAAGCGCTGCTCCAGCCGGTCGAGCCACAGCCCCGCGGCCGGCACGGTCGCCCAGACCGCGCCATAGGCGTAGGGGCGCGGCCGGACGGGGGCACGGGCGAGCGGGCGCAACGCCGAGCCGCTGCCGGTGGCATCGACCACCAGGTCGACCGCCGGCAGGCGGCGGCCGGCGGCGGTGACCGGCACGGGCCGGCCCTCCGCATCGGCCGCCAGCGCGGCGATCTCGACCCCGGTCTCAACCGGGACGCGGCGCACGGCGGCCGCCTGCCACAGCACCTCGAAGATCGCGGCGCGATGGATCGCCAAGCCGTGCAGGGCCGGATCGACCGCGGCGTAGCTCAGGTCGAACACCACCCGGCCCGAGGGCTCGGACCGGGCATAGAGCCCGTCGATCGGCTGGCCGTAGGCCAGGGCGGCGTCGAGCGCGCCGATCCGGCCAGCGCGGCCAGGCCGGCGGGCTGCAGCATCAGCCCGGCGCCGATCGGCCGCGGCTCCGGGACGCGTTCGAGCAGCCGCACCCGGTGGCCGGCATCGTGCAGGAAGCAGGCGGCGGCCAGCCCGGCCGGGCCGCAGCCGCAGACGGCGATCGACAGAGGGTCGTTCACGATGGGGCTATTCGTTCTCCAGCGCCGCCCGGGCGGCCTGCAGCTTGTCGGCCTGCTCCGGCTCGACCTTCGGATAGGCGAGGCCCAGCCCCTCCACCGCGTCGACGATGGCGGCGGCGACTGCCAGGCGGGTGAACCATTTGCTGTCGGCCGGCACCACATGCCAGGGTGCGTGCGGCGTGGCGGTGGCCCGGATCATCTCCTCATAGGCCTTCATGTAGTCGGGCCAGAGCTGGCGCTCCGCCACGTCCGAGGGCTGGAACTTCCAGTGCTTCTCCGGCTCGTCCAGCCGCTCCAGGAAGCGCTTCTTCTGCTCCTCCTTCGAGACGTTGAGGAAGAACTTCAGCACCAGCGTGCCGTTGCGGGCCAGATAGCGCTCGAAGGCGTTGATGTCCTCGAACCGCTCCTTCCAGATCTTCTTGGTTACCAGCTTCGGCGGTAGGTGCTGGGCGCCCAGGATGGCGGGGTGCACCCGGACCACCAGCACCTCCTCGTAATAGGAGCGGTTGAAGATGCCGATCCGCCCCCGCTCCGGCAGGTGCCTGGTGGTGCGCCACATGAAGTCGTGGTCCAGCTCCTCGGTCGAGGGCTGCTTGAAGGAGGTGACCTGGCAGCCCTGCGGGTTGATCCCGGACATCACGTGCTTGATGGTGCTGTCCTTGCCGGCCGCGTCCATCGCCTGGAAGATCAGCAGCACCGACCAGCGGTCCTGGGCGTAGAGCTTGTCCTGCATCTCCGCCAGCTTGGCGACGCTCTGGGCCAGCGCCTCCTGCGCCACCGCCTTGTCGTCCAGCCAGGTATCCGCCGGGTCCCAGTCCTTCAGGCGGAAGCCGTCACCGTCCTCGATCCGGTACCGCTTCGCCAGCTTGCCCAGCTCGACCATTCGTTTCCCTCCCCGATCGATGCGCGCCGAGGCGGCGCATGACGATCGATGCAGGAATTTCGTCGGTCTGGCAAATCGGAGATGATGCCGCGCCTTCCGCAGCGAGGACCGCATGGCCCGGCACGTCCATGTCATCACCCATCCCGACGTGCTGATCGACCCGGCCGTGCCGGTGTCGGACTGGCCGCTGTCGGAGCGCGGCCGCAGCCGCATGCGGGCGGTGCTGGAGCAACCCTGGGCGCCACGGCTGCGCAGCCTGTTCTGCAGCACCGAGCGCAAGGCCCGTGACGGCGCGGCCATCCTCGCCGAGGGGCTCGGCCTGCCGGTCACGGAGCTGGAGACTCTCAGCGAAAACGACCGTTCCTCAACCGGTTATCTGCCGAAGCTCGAGTTCGAAGCGATGGCCGACGCTTTCTTCGCACGGCCGCAGGAGAGCGTGCGCGGATGGGAGCGGGCGGCCGACGCCCAGCGCCGTATCGTCGCCGCGGTGGACGAGGTCCTCCGCCGGGCGCCGGCCGAAGGCGACATTGCCATCATCTCGCATGGCGGCGTCGGGGCGCTGCTGCTGTGCCATCTGCAGGGCCGGCCGATCAGCCGCGCGGCCGACCAGCCTGCGGGCCAGGGCGGCCACCACTATGCCTTCACGGCGGAGAATCGACGCCTGCTGCACGGCTGGCAGCCGATAGACTAACAATCGTTTTTTATCAGATTGTTATAGCATTATTTTAAAGTTAACCGAGGATACTCTGGACTTTCCCCTTCATTGCGTGCGCAGCGAAGCAAGCCATCCCGCCGCTCTCTCGGCGACATGGATTGCCGCGCCCCTTCGGGGCTCGCAATGACGGTGAAGAATCGTCGGCACCCTTTCCTGCTCCCATTGCGCTTGCCATCTCCCGGTGCGATGACGCCGGGATGATCGCCGCCCCGACCGATGATGAGATCCTGGCCCGCCTGCTGTACCGCGACGGGCTGATGCTGATCCTCAACAAGCCGGCCGGGTTGCCGGTGCATGCCGGGCCGAAGGGCGGGCCGGTGCTGGACCACCATCTCGACGCGCTGCGCTTTGGCCTGCCGCATCCGCCCGCCCTCGCCCACCGTCTCGACAAGGACACCAGCGGCTGCCTGGTGCTGGGCCGGCACCGCAAGGCCACGGTGACGCTGGGCGAGCTGTTCGCCTCCGGCCGGGTGGCGAAGACCTATTGGGCGGTGGTCGAGGGCGGCCCGGCCGAGGACGAAGGCTGCATCGACCTGCCGCTGGCCAAGCGGTCGGCGCAGCGCGGCTGGTGGATGAAGGTCGACCCCGCCGGCCAGCCGGCTCAGAGCGAGTTCCGCGTGCTGGGCCGCGCCGAGGGCCTGGCCTGGCTGGAGCTGCGGCCGCTGACCGGACGCACCCATCAGCTGCGGCTGCACTGCTCCGCCTCCGGCTTCCCGATCCTGGGCGACGCCATCTACGGTACCGCCGGCCGTGGGCCGGAGGCCCCGCCGCTGCACCTGCACGCCCGGGCGGTGTCGGTGCCGCTGTACCCGAAGAAGCCGCCGGTCGCCGCCGAGGCGCCGCCGCCGCCCCATCTCGCCGAGACCCTGCGCCGCTTCGACGCCGGCGCCGCCGACTGATCGTCCGCCACGATTGCGTCCGACACATCCCCGTCAGCTCCGAGTCGCCCGGCGCTCCCGCTGACTTGCTGTCCCCCGAGGATCCCCGCGCCGGGACTCGGCGAGGCGACTCCGCCGGCGGCCCGGGTGGCGAAAGCTTTGCAAACCGGGCGGGATAGAAGGGACCGCGACACAACACATGGCGGCTCAGGCCGCTGGGAACCACAACCTGTTGCATATCCGGATCGAACCGGGTTGAATGGTCGCGAACCCCTTTGTTGACGGCCGGATCGCGCCCGGCTACGCCCCTGACCGTGACAACAGCAGCCCGCACCACCCGCCCCGCCATCCGCTTCCGTGGTCGCTCCTTCATGGCGCTCGTCCTGGCGCCGGAGCCGCCGATCACCGACTGGCTCACCGAGCTCGACGCCCAGATCCAGCGCTCGCCTGCGTTCTTCCAGGGCCGACCGGTGGTGGTCGACCTGTCGGCCCTGCCGATGCGCAAGCAGGACCTGGCGGCGCTGATCGAGGACCTGCAGCAGCGCGACATCCGCCTGATCGGGATCGAGGGCGCCGACCCGGCCTGGCTCGGCTCCGAGGCCTGGGGCCTGCCGCCGCTGATGACCGGCAGCCGCCCCGCCGGGATGATCGAGGTGCCGGACGGCGCCCAGGCCGCGGCGCCGTCGGCCGAGGCGCGGCCCGCCGCCTCGCTGCTGCTGGACCGTCCGGTGCGCTCCGGCCAGTCGGTGATCTTCCCCGAAGGCGACGTCACGGTCGTGGGGTCGGTCGCATCGGGCGCCGAGATCATCGCCGGCGGGTCGATCCACGTGTACGGCACGCTGCGCGGCCGGGCGATCGCGGGCTCAACCGGCAACGGCCGCGCCCGGATCTTCTGCCGCAAGCTCGAGGCCGAGCTGCTGGCCATCGACGGTCTCTACAAGACCGCGGACGACATGGAGCCGAAGCTGCGCGGCAGGGCGGTGCAGGCTTGGCTGGACGGCGACGCCATGGTTCTGGCGGCCCTGGACTGAGACAAAAGAGGAGAGCGGCAAGTATGGCCAAGGTCTTGGTCGTGACATCCGGAAAAGGCGGCGTCGGCAAGACGACCTCCACCGCGGCGCTGGGCGCGGCCTTGGCCCAGAGCGGGCAGAACGTCGTCGTCGTCGACTTCGATGTCGGCCTGCGCAATCTCGACCTGGTGATGGGGTCGGAGCGCCGCGTGGTGTTCGACCTGATCAACGTGGTCCAGGGCGACGCCAAGCTGCCGCAGGCGCTGATCCGCGACAAGCGCATCGACACCCTGTCGCTGCTGGCCGCGTCGCAGACCCGCGACAAGGACGCCCTGACCATGGAGGGCGTGTCGCGCGTCATCGGCGAGCTGAAGGAGAAGTTCGACTGGGTGATCTGCGACAGCCCGGCCGGCATCGAGAAGGGCGCGGTGCTGGCGATGCGCCACGCCGACATGGCGGTGGTGGTGACAAACCCCGAGGTCTCCTCGGTGCGTGATTCGGACCGGATCATCGGCCTGCTCGATTCCAAGACCGAGCGCGCCGAGAAGGGCGAGCGGGTCGAGAAGCACCTGCTGCTGACCCGCTACGACCCGGCGCGGGCCGAGCGCGGCGAGATGCTGAAGACCGAGGACGTGCTGGAGATCCTGTCGATCCCGCTGCTCGGCATCATCCCGGAGAGCGAGGAGGTGTTGCGGGCCTCGAACATGGGCGCGCCGGTCACCCTCAACGCCCCGCTGAGCGCCCCGGCCCGGGCCTATTCCGACGCGGCGAAGCGCCTGAGGGGCGAGACCCTCGAGATGACGGTCCCGAGCGACAGGAAGGGTATCTTCGCCAAGCTGTTCGGCCGGAGGGTCGCATGAGCCTGTTCAGCTTCTTCACCAAGCGCAACTCCGCCCCGGTGGCGCGGGAGCGGCTGCAGATCCTGCTGGCGCATGAGCGGTCGGTGATCGGCGGGCGCTCCGACCTGGTGGCGATCCTGCAGGAGGAGATCCTGGCGGTGATCGCCAAGCACATCGCGATCGACCGCGAGAAGGTGCAGGTCAAGCTCGACCGCGGCAATTCCGTGTCGACGCTCGAGGTCGACATCGAGATCCCGACCCCGGCGGGGCCTGCCCGGATCGCGGCGCAGGGCTGAGCGAAGCCGGTCTCACGCAGAAGGGGCGATGCGGAAGGCCCCGGCGAGATGCCGCTCCGGCCATGGCGACAGTCGGCCGGGCTCCTCCCCAAGGCGGCCTCGACGGCGTCAGCCCTTCACCGCCTCGATGGTGAGGCTGAGCGGCAGGTTCGGCCGGTCCGCCGGCATCCGCCACAGCCCGTCCGTTCCCTGCATCAGGCACGGCCACATCTGCCAGGCGGCGGCGTCATGCTCGCGCAGCGCCGTCAGCCGCATCCCGGCCGCCAGCAGCGCGCCGACGATGGCGCCGAGCGGATGGTCCCATTCGACCGAGCGGGTGTGGGTGAAGACGGCGTCGCGGTCGGCGTAGCTGCCCTGCCCCTCGAACTCGATCGGCGCGTCGCGGAAATAGACATCGGCGCCTCGGTGCCGGCCTGGTCCAGCGCCCGCGCCGCCGGATGGCCGTCGAGGAAATAGAGCCGCCCGCCGGGCTTCAGCAGCGCCGCCACCGCCTGCGCCCAGCGGACGATGTCGGGCAGCCAGATGATCGTGCCCCAGCTGGTGAAGACGAGGTCGTGGACGCCCTCGCCGAGCAGGCGCGGCGCGTCATAGACGTCGCCTTCGACGAACTCGGCGCCGCTGCCGGTCTCGGCCGCCAGGGCCCGGGCCGCGGCGATCGCTTTGGCAGAGAAATCGAGGCCGGTAACCCGCGCACCGCGCCGGGCGAGGTACATCGTGTCCATGCCGAAATGGCACTGCAGATGGGCCACGCGCAGCCCGGCGATGTCCCCGATCTCCGCCGCCTCGATCGGCCCCAGATCGGTCTCGCCGCGCCGGAAACCGTCGACATTGTAGAAGGCGGAGCGGAGATGGACCGCGACCCTCTCGTCCCAATTGGCCCGGTTGAGCGCAACGCCCTCATGCATCGGTTCCTCCCCCAGGCTGCATCGTCTGAGCCAGGCTTCTACCACAAAGGGAACAGACGTAGGTTGGGTTCGCCTTGGGCGAACCCAACCTTGCGATGGCTGCGATTCCTCGGATCAAACCCTGGGACGGACTCTCTCCCGGATCGGCATCTGGAAGCACAGGCTGTAGCCGTCCGGGTCACTGAGATACAGCTGCCGCATGCCCTAAGGCGCATCGGCCGGCGGCTTCAGATCCGGCAGCTTGGACCGGAACGCCCCATAGACGGCATCGACATCGTCGACGCCGAAATAGAGGCAGGTGTCGCTGTGCCAGCGCTGCCGAGCCTCGACCCGCGCGGCAGGGCGCTGACCTTCGTCATAGGCGGTGTTCAGCATAAGTTGGGCCGGCCCGAGCGCCAGCCACACCCAGTGCGAGAAGCGCCCCTCCGGCGCCTCGATCACGGCAGAGGCGTCGATGATCGCAAACCCCAGCACCTCCTGGTAGAAGGCCAGCGACTGCGGCATGTCGTAGACATGCAGCAAGGGTATCATGCCCCTTGCGGTGATGGTCATCTCCCACCCCTCCTCTCTCTGCACCGCTGCGACAATGTATTTTGCCGCAGCGGACCCGATGCGGAAACGGGCTGCGTCTGAACGCCGGAGGCCGCGGCCGATCACGGCGTCAGCCCGCCGTCCGCCGCGCCGGCATCGCCGACATGCCGTCGACGGCGCGGAGCATGCCGGCATAGAGCGTCCGGGTCACCCGGGCCGAGGTGAGAATGGCGTCGATCTCCGCCGGATCGTCGAGCGCCGGCAGGGCTGTGGCCAGCGTCCGCACATGGCCCTCCCGCGCCTCGACACGGTTGCGCAGGAAGCTGAGCGCCCGGCGGATACCGGCGATCCGCGCCGTCCGCAGCAGCCCGTCGACCGCCGTCCCCGCACAGGTGGCGGCGAGGTATTCGAGCAGATAGGCGATGCCGAGGAAGCCGGCGGGGTGGTCGCTGCGGCCGAGGAAGCCGAACCAGGCGATCCAGGCTTGGGTCGGCGGCACCGGCACCGAGGTGACCACATCGGCCCGGCTGAAGCCGAGCGCCTCGAGGTCGTCCAGCACCCGGAGGTCCAGCCCCGCCACCTCCCTCGCCTTCTCCTGCAGCACCAGCGCCAGCGGCATGTGCCGGCCGTGATCCAGCATCCGCTCCGCCGCCAGCGCCAGGGCCGGCTGCAGCGCGTGCTGGTAGTGATAGGCCTCGCGCAGGGTGTTGGCATAGGTCGCGATCCCGGCCGAACCGTCGAGCAGGCTGCGGGCGCTGCGGGTCTGCCGCACCGCGACGACCATGGCCGCAGCCTCGGCATGAAGCACATCGAGGAATGTCGCACCCATCCGCACCACCATTTTCAGGATACGAACAAACCATAAACACTATTTTCAAATGAGAGCAATACCATTTTTGGTAGAGCATCCCGCCAAGCCCACCCGTCGCCACTGGTCTTGCCCCGCGGACCGCTCAACGATACGAATGCCGCCCATCAGCGCCTTCGGCGCTCAAGTTCTCCGGAGTTGTGTTTCATGGAGCTGCACGATCTGATCCGCGGCATCGGGCTGGATCCCGACGCCCTGACCGGCGGCACGCTGGTCGTCCGGTCGCCGGTCGACGGCGCCGAGATCGCCCGCCTGCACGAGAATACGGATGCCGATGCCGACGCCGCGATCGAGCGCGCGGCCAACGCCTTTTTGAACTGGCGCACCGTGCCCGGCCCGCGCCGCGGCGAGCTGGTGCGCCTGTTCGGCGAGGAGCTGCGCGCCCACAAGGCCGAGCTTGGGCGGCTGGTCTCGATCGAGGCCGGCAAGATCCTGCAGGAAGGCCTGGGCGAAGTGCAGGAGATGATCGACATCTGCGACTTCGCGGTCGGCCTCTCCCGCCAGCTCTACGGCCTGACCATCGCCTCGGAGCGGCCGGGCCACCGCATGGCCGAGACGTGGCATCCGCTGGGCCCGGTCGGCGTCATCTCGGCCTTCAACTTCCCGGTCGCGGTCTGGTCGTGGAACGCGGCGCTGGCCTTCGTCTGCGGCAACCCGGTGATCTGGAAGCCGTCGGAGAAGACGCCGGTCACGGCGCTCGCCACCATGGCGATCTTCCGCAAGGCGGCCGAGCGCTTCGGCGGCGTGCCGGACGGTCTGGCCGAGATCCTGATCGGCGGCCGCGAGATCGGCGAAAAGCTGGTCGACAGCCCGAAGGTGCCGCTGATCTCGGCCACCGGGTCGACCCGCATGGGGCGCGAGGTCGGTCCGCGCGTCGCCCGGCGCCTTGGCCGGTCGCTGCTCGAGCTCGGCGGCAACAACGCCATGATCGTCTGCCCGTCGGCCGATCTCGACATGGCGGTCCGCGCCATCCTGTTCGGCGCGGTCGGCACCGCCGGCCAGCGCTGCACCTCGCTGCGCCGGCTGTTCGTGCATGACAGCGTCTACGACAAGCTGGTGCCGGCGTTGAAGCAGGCCTACGGTGCCGTGCGCATCGGCAGCCCGCTGGAACAGGGCACGCTGGTCGGGCCGCTGATCGACCAGGCGTCGTTCGACGGCATGCAGAAGGCGCTGGCGGCAGCGCGCGACCAGGGCGGCACCGTCACCGGCGGCGCGCAGGTCACGTCCGGCGTGCCGCAGGGCGGCTTCTATGTCAGCCCGGCGATCGCCGAGATGCCGGCGCAGAGCGACATCGTCAAGCACGAGACCTTCGCGCCGATCCTCTACGTCATGAAGTACCGGGAGTTCGGCCAGGCGCTGATGCTGCACAACGACGTGCCGCAGGGCCTGTCGTCCTGCATCTTCACCACCGATGTGCGCGAGGCCGAGACCTTCCTGTCGGCGGCGGGCAGCGACTGCGGCATCGCCAATGTCAACATCGGCACCTCGGGCGCCGAGATCGGCGGCGCCTTCGGCGGCGAGAAGGAGACCGGCGGCGGGCGCGAGAGCGGCTCGGACGCCTGGAAGGCCTACATGCGCCGGCAGACCGCGACGGTCAACTACAGCCGCGAGCTGCCGCTGGCCCAGGGCATCGTCTTCGACCTCGGCTAAGGCCCGAGCTGACGGGCCAAAAATCCGACAAAACGCAGGCGGGCGGCGGTTCCTTGACGGGTCCCCGGCCGCCTGCGCTAATGCGCAACAGACGCCCGGCGACGTCAGTCGGGGACACAAACACGGGGGGCTCCTCATGCATATCAGCCGTTTGGCATTGGCTGCCGGCGCGGCGCTGGCGCTGCTGTCCTCGGCGGCCGTCGCCGCCGACAAGGTCACGGTCGCGGTCACCGCGATCGTCGAGCACCCGGCCCTCGACGCCGCCCGCGACGGCGTCAAGAAGGCGCTGGAGGAAGCCGGCTACAAGGACGGCGACAATCTCGTCTTCCAGTTTGAATCGGCCCAGGGCAACCCGGCCACCGCCGCCCAGATCGCGCAGAAATTCGTCGGCGAGAACCCGAATGTGATCGTGCCGATCGCCACCCCCTCGGCCCAGGCCGTGGTCGCGGCGACCCAGGACATCCCGGTGGTGTTCACCGCGGTCACCGACCCGGCGGGTGCCCAGCTGGTGAAGAACCTGGAGCATCCGGGCGGCAACGTCACCGGCATCTCCGACCTGTCGCCGCTGGCCGACCATCTGAACCTGATCAAGGAGATCGTGCCGAGTGTGAAGACCATCGGCGTGCCCTACAATCCGGGCGAGGCGAATGCGGCGGCGCTGATCGCGGCGCTGCAGGAGATGGCGCCGGAGTGGAAGGTCGAGATCGTCACCGCCGCCGCGGCCAAATCGGCCGACGTCCAGGGCGCGGCGCAGAGCCTGGTCGGCAAGGTCGACGTGATCTACGTCCCGACCGACAACACCGTCGTCTCGGCGCTCGAGGCGGTGATCGCGGTCGGCACCGAGAACAAGATCCCCGTGTTCTCCGGCGACACCGACAGCGTCGTTCGCGGCGCCATCGCCTCGGTCGGCTTCGACTATTTCGAGGTCGGCCGCCAGACCGGCGCGGTCGTGGTCCGGGTGCTGAAGGGCGAGAAGCCCGGCGACATCGCGGTCAAGAACGCCAGCGGCACCGACCTGTTCGTGAACACCAAATCGGCGGCGGCGATGGGCGTCACCGTCCCGCAGGCGGTGCTGAGCCGCGCCAAGAAGGTGATCGAGTAAGTCCGCCGAACCGCTCGTAGGTTGGGTTCGCGTCGGCGAACCCAATACGGTCGTCGGTGGTCCGCGAGGTGTTGGATTCGCCATGGCGAACCCAACCTACGATCGACACCCCGATGCGGCTGTCCGGACATGACAGGTCCGGACGGAGCCCGTATATCGGGGCCTTCTCGTTTCCGCGGCCGCCGCCGGCCGCTCCGCAGGACGTGTTGATGAGTCTGTTCGCCTTTCTCGGCGCGATCGAAATCGGGCTGATCTTTGCCCTCGTCGCGCTCGGGGTGTTCCTGTCCTTCCGGGTGCTGAACTTTCCCGATCTGACCGTCGACGGCAGCTTCCCGCTCGGCGCCGCCACCACCGCCACCCTGATCGTCGGCGGCCTCGACCCGGTGCCGGCGACGCTGGTCGGCGTCGCGGCGGGTGCCCTGGCCGGCCTGGTCACCGCCTGGCTCAACGTCCGCTTCGGCATCCTGCACCTGCTGGCCAGCATCCTGACCATGATCGCGCTGTTCTCGATCAACCTGCGCATCATGGGCAAGCCGAACGTCGCCCTGATCAACCAGGACACGGTGGTCAATCTCTTCACCTGGCTGTCGCCGGTGATCGAGACCGCCGGCCTGCCGGTGCGGGCGACGCTGAAGGTGGTGGTGCTGGCGATCATCGTGCTGATCGTCGGCCTGGCCCTCGGCCGTTTCCTGACCTCGGAGTTCGGCCTGGCGATGCGCGCCACCGGCGCCAACCCCCGGATGGCACGGGCGCAGGGCATCTCGACCAAGCTGCACATCTATGTCGGCATGGCGCTGTCGAACGCGCTGGTGGCCCTGGCCGGCGCCCTGTTCGCCCAGACCGCCGGCTTCGCCGACGTCACCGTCGGCACCGGCACGATCGTGAGCGGCCTGGCCGCGGTGATCCTGGGCGAGACCATCTTCCGCACCCGCTCGATCGTGCTGATGCTGCTGGCCTGCGTGGTCGGCGCCGTCCTGTACCGCATCGCCATCGCGCTGGCGCTGAACACCAGCTGGCTCGGGCTGCAATCCTCGGACCTCAACCTGGTGACCGCCGTGCTGGTCGGCATCGCGCTGATGCTGCCGGGCGTCCGCAATCCCTTGAAGACCCTGTTCCGGCGGAGCGCCTGAGATGATCAAGGTCCAGGACGTTCACGTCACCTTCGGCCGCGGCACGCCACTCGAGAACCGCGCCCTGCGCGGCCTCGACCTGACCATCCCGACCGGCGAGTTCCTCACCGTCATCGGCTCGAACGGCGCCGGCAAGTCGACCCTCTTGAACGTGCTCAGCGGCGACGCGGTGGCGGAGCGCGGCCGGGTCGAGATCGATGGCGTCGACGTCACCCGCTGGCCGGCGCCGAAGCGCGCCGGCCTGGTCGCCCGGGTGTTCCAGGACCCGATGGCCGGCACCTGCGAGGCCCTGTCGATCGAGGAGAACATGGCCCTGGCCCATGCCCGTGGCCGGGCGCGTGGCCTCGCCGCTTCGCTCGACGGGCCGCGCCGCACGGTGTTCCGAGACAAGCTGGCGGTGCTGGGGCTGGGGCTGGAGAACCGGCTGGGCGATTCCATGGGCCTGCTGTCCGGCGGCCAGCGCCAGGCGGTCAGCCTGCTGATGGCGACGCTGGCCGGAATGAAGATCCTGCTCCTGGACGAACACACCGCGGCGCTCGACCCCCGCACCGCGGATTTCGTGCTGCGGCTGACCTGCCAGATCATCGAGGAGCAGAGGCTGACGGCGCTGATGGTGACCCATTCGATGCGCCACGCCCTCGACCACGGCACCCGCACGGTGATGCTGCATGAAGGCCGGGTCGCCTTCGACGTCGCCAATGACGACCGCAGCGGCCTGGACGTGCCGGACCTGTTGAAGCTGTTCAGCAAGGTGCGCGGCGAGCAGCTCGACGACGATGCCCTGCTGCTGGCCTGAGGCCTGAGGCCTGCTACTTGCTGCCGGCGTCGAGCGGCCGGCCCCAGAGCAGGTGGCGGATCACCGGCAGCAGCACGGCGATGCCGAGGCCGAGCGCCGGCCATTGCACCCAGAGATCGGTGGGATTGGTCATCAGGTTGATGACCAGCAGCACGGCGACGACCACAAGCGCGCCCAGGAACCGGCGGCGCAGCCGGTCGAAGATCGCGCGCCCGGGCTGGGCGGCCGGGACAGGCGGGATCTTCTGGTCCGCCCATGGCACCTCCGGCCCGATGCGCAGGGCATAGACCCGCACCGGGTCGGCGATGTTCTTCATCGAGCGCGGGCCGAGATCGGCGAAGCCGGTCTCGATCTTGCTGCGGACCTGCTCAAAGACCGCGCCGGACAGGCAGATGCCGCCCGGCACCGCCACCTCCTGCAGCCGTGCCGCCAAGTTGACGCCGTCGCCCAGCAGATCGTTGCCGCTGACCACGACGTCGCCGAGATTGACCCCAATGCGCAGGCGCATGCGGTCGTCCTCGGGCTGGACCTCAGCCCAGTCGCCGAGCCTGTCCTGAGCCGCGATCGCGGCCTGCACCGCGGCCAGGGCGCTGGGAAATTCGGCCAGCAGCCCGTCGCCCGCCAGGTTGAAGACGCGGCCGCCCTGCCCTTCGATCGCCGTCCGCAGGATGCCTCGAGCCTGATCCAGCCGTGCCAACGTGCCGGTCTCGTCGCGCCCGACCAGCCGCGAATAGCCGACCACATCGGCGCAAAGGATGGCGGTCAGGCGGCGTTCCGGCGACATGTCGGCCTCGATGCAGATGGCGGCCGATCATACCTCAGCGGCTGTGAGATCGCGAGACCCGGGAACAATTAAGGAACATCGGAATGCGCATGCCTTCCGTCCCTCGCTCGGCGCAAGCATGATTGATCATATCGGAGAATTGCGATATTCCTGATTTATGGACCCTCTGACAGCCTTCAAGGCGCTTGCCAATCCGGTACGACTGAAGATTCTGGCCGGGTTGAAGGAGCCTGCCCGGCATTTCCCGCCGCAGGATGAAGGCGATGTCGAGATCGATGGGGTCTGCGTCAGCAGCATCCAGGAGGGCATCGGCCTGTCGCAGTCGACGACCTCGGACTATCTCGGCATCCTGCATAAGGCCGGGCTGGTCACGGTCAAGCGGCGCGGCCAGTGGACCTACTACAAGCGTGACGAGGACAGCATCAGAAAGCTGGCGGAGCTGATGCGAACGGAGATCTGATTTTGTCTTGGAAGTTCGGAATATCGCGATATCCAGAATTCCATTTTACCAAGCCCGATCGGCCGAGACGCGTGCGCACACATCGAGAATTCCCGATTTATCGAAGGAGAAAACCTTGTCCAAGACAATGACAGCCGCCGTCCTGCCCCGGTTCGGCGGGCCGGAGGTGTTCGAGATCAGGCAGGTCCCGATCCCGCCGCCCGGCCCGCGCCAGCTGCGCGTCCGGATTCGCGCCACGGCTCTGAATCCGCTCGACGGCCAGATTCGACGCGGCGACTATGCCGACCTGCTGCCGCTGCCGGCGATCATCGGCCATGACGTTTCCGGCGTGGTCGAAGCCGTCGGCGCCGAGATCGTTGAATTCACGCCGGGCGACGAGGTCTGGTACACGCCGAGGATCTTCGGCGGGCCCGGCTCCTATGCCGAGCTGCAGGTTGCCGATGCCGAGATCGTGGCGCGCAAGCCGGCGCGGCTCAGCCATCGCGAGGCGGCGAGCCTGACTCTGGTCGGCGGCACCGTCTGGGAGGCTTTCGTCACTCGCGCGCAACTGCAGGCCGGCGAGACGGTTCTGGTCCATGCCGGAGCTGGCGGCGTGGGTTCAGTCGCGATCCAGCTGGCGAAGGCGTTGGGGGCACGGGTGCTGACGACCGCCCGTGCCCGCCACCATGCCTTCGTCGCGGAGCTCGGCGCCGATGCGGCGATCGACCATACGCAGCAGGACTATGTCGAGGCGGTGCTGGGGCTGACCGACGGCCGCGGCGTCGACGTGCTGCTCGACACGATCGGTGGCGATGCGCTGTCGCGCGGCCCCTTTGCCCTCGCCCCGTTCGGGCGCGTCGTCTCGATCGTCGACATCGCGCAGCCGCAGAACCTGCTCGAGGCCTGGGGCCGCAACGCCACCTACCATTTCCTGTTCACGCGGCAGAACCGGGCCAAGCTCGACGGGCTGGCCGCGCTGGTCGAGCGCGGGCTGGTGAAGCCGGTGATCGGCGCGACGCTGCCGCTGGAGCAGATCGCGCAGGCGCACGAGCTTATGGAGAACGGCTCGGCGTACGGTCTGCGCGGCAAGATCGTGATCGATGTGACGCCCTGAGCGCGAATCTGCCGCCGCTCGGCAGCGGGCCGTCCGCTGCCGACGTGCAGTCTCAGCCGGTCTCGCCCTGGCGCCACAGCCAGGCGGCGCCGCGCACGCCGCTGCTGTCGCCATGCCTGGCCTTCAGGATCGGCGTGGCGCATTCCCGGCCGAACACGATCGGCGGCAGCCTGAGCGGCACCTCGTCATAGAGGCGCGCGACATTCGACATGCCGCCGCCCAGCACGATGGCGTCGGGGTCGAGCAGGTTGACGACATGGGCCAGGCCGCGGGTCAGCCGGCTGATGTAGCGCTCCACCGTGGCCGACGCGTCCGGGTCGCCGGCCTCGGCCCGCGCCACGACCTCATGCGTGGAGATCTCCTGCCCGGTCACCCGGACATGGTCCTTGCCGAAGCCGGTGCCGGAGATCCAGGTCTCGAGGCAGCCCTGCTTGCCGCAATAGCAATCCGGGCCCGGCAGTTCCTCGGGGGTGGCCCAGGGCAGCTGGTTGTGGCCCCATTCGCCGCCCACGCCGTTGCCGCCGCGATGGGCACGGCCGTTGACGGCGATGCCGGCGCCGGTGCCGGTGCCGATGATCACGGCGAAGACCAGCCCCTTGCCGGCCGCAGCGCCGTCGGTCGCCTCCGACACCGCCAGACAGTTGGCGTCGTTCTCGCAGCGCACCTCGCGGCTCAGGGCGGCGCTGAGATCCTTGTCGAAGGGCTTGCCGATCAGCCAGGTGGAGTTGGCGTTCTTGACCAGGCCGGTCTGCGGCGACAGCACGCCGGGCATGCCGACGCCGACGGTGCCGCGCTCGCCCACGGTGGATTCGACCGCGCCGACGAGGTCACGGATCGCCTGGACCGTGCCGTCATAGTGGCGCGGCGTCGGGATGCGCTGGCGATGCAGCTCCGTCCCGGCATCGTCCAAGGCGATCGCCTCGATCTTCGTGCCTCCGAGATCGACGCCGATCCGCATACCCGCCTCCACCCGACATCTCGCCAAGAAAAGGGTCCTGCACCCGGGCGCAGGACCGCACCGTCCGCATGCGCGCCCGCGGCTACTTCGCCGCGAGCACCATGATCATCTGCCGGCCTTCCATCTTCGGCATCTGCTCGACCTTCGACAGGTCCTGCAGCTCGTCGCGCACCTTGACCAGCACGTTCATGCCGATTTCCTGGTGCGCCAGCTCTCGCCCGCGAAAGCGCATGGTCACCTTGACCTTGTCGCCCTCCTCGAGGAAGCGCCGCGCGCTGCGCATCTTCACATTATAGTCATTGTCGTCGATGTTCGGGCGGAGCTTGATCTCCTTGACATCGATGACCTTTTGCCGTTTCCGCGCCTCGTTCTTCTTCTTCTGCGCTTCGAATTTGAACTTGCCATAATCGAGAATCTTGCAGACCGGCGGCTCGGCGTTCGGCGAGATCTCGACAAGGTCCAGCCCAGCCTGCTCGGCGGCCCAGAGAGCCTCGCGCAGGGGCACGACCCCGATCATCTCGCCATCCGCACCGACCAGCCGCACCTGCGCCGAGTCGATCTCGCGGTTCACCCTGGGCCCGTCGCGGGTCGGCAGGGCATTCGTTGGTAGTCTAGCTATGGATAGCCTCCGTCAATTGCTGCGACCCCGTCTGCACCTCCCCCATCTTGGATGTCAACGGTGATCGCGCCTCTTCCACAAGTTTATGAAGCGCCTCGCCCAGGGCAAGGACTTCCTGCGCCTCGCCGCCCAGGCGGCGCAGCGCCACATTCCGGTTCTCCGCCTCGCGTTTTCCGACCACGAGCATGAGCGGCACCTTCTTCAGGCTGTGCTCGCGGACCTTGTAGTTGATCTTCTCGTTGCGCAGGTCGATCTCGGCGCGGATGCCGGCGGCGAGCAGCGCCGCATGCACCTCCTGAGCGTAGCCGTCGGCCTCGCTGGTGATGGTCGTGACCACCGCCTGCACCGGCGCCAGCCACAGCGGCAGCTTGCCGGCATAGTTCTCGATCAGGATGGCGATGAAGCGCTCCAGCGACCCCAGGATCGCCCGATGCAGCATCACCGGCCGGTGCTTGGCCCCGTCCTCGCCGACATAGGTGGCGTCCAGCCGCTCCGGCAGCACGGAGTCGAACTGCAGCGTGCCGCACTGCCAGGTCCGGCCGATCGCGTCGGTCAGGTGGAACTCGATCTTCGGGCCGTAGAACGCGCCTTCGCCCGGCAGCTCCTCGAACTCCAGCCCGGCCGCGACCAGGGCGTCGCGCAGCGCCTTTTCGGCGACGTCCCATTGCTCGTCCGACCCGGCCCGGACGTCGGGGCGCAGGGCCAGCTTCACCGCCACATCGGGGAAGCCGAGATCGCGATAGACCTCGTATTGCAGGGCGATGTAGCGCGCCGACTCCGTCACCGACTGTTCCACGGTGCAGAAGATGTGCGCATCGTCCTGGGTGAAGGCCCGCACCCGCATCAGCCCGTGCAGCGCGCCCGAGGGCTCGTTGCGATGGCAGCTGCCGAACTCCGCCATCCGGATCGGCAGGTCGCGGTAGCTGACGATGCCCTGCTTGAAGATCTGGACATGGCAGGGGCAGTTCATCGGCTTGATGCCGGACAGCCGCTCCGGCGAGCCGTCCTCCTTCTGACCAATCGCCACCTTGAACATGTTGTCGCCATACATGTCCCAGTGGCCGGACGCCTTGAACAGGCTGGAATCGACCAGCTGCGGCGTCTTCACCTCGACATAGTCCGCCCGGGCCAGCTTCTCCCGGATGTAGTTCTCCAGCGTCCGGTACAGGGTCCAGCCCTTCGGATGCCAGAACACGCTGCCGGCCGCCTCCTCCTGCAGATGGAACAGGTCCATCTCGCGGCCCAGCTTGCGGTGGTCGCGGCGCTCCGCCTCCTCCAGCTGGTGCAGATGGGCGTCGAGCTCCTTCTGGTCCCGCCAGGCGGTGCCGTAGATCCGCTGCAGCATGGCGTTGCGGTGGTCGCCGCGCCAATAGGCGCCGGCTACCTTGGTCAGCTTGAAGCCCTGCCCCACCCCGCCAGTGGTCGGCATGTGCGGGCCGCGGCACAGATCGAGCCAAGCGCCCTGGCGGTAGACCGAGATGCTCTCGCTCTCCGGCAGGTCCTGGATGATCTCGGCCTTGTACTTCTCGCCCTTGTCCTTGAAGAACTCGATCGCCTTGGTCCGGTCCCACACCTCGCGGGTGAAGGGCGCGTTGCGGCCGATGATCTGGCGCATCTTCGCCTCGATCTTCTCCAGATCGTCGGGCGTGAAGGGCTCGTCGCGGGCGAAGTCGTAGTAGAAGCCGTTCTCGATCGCCGGGCCGATCGTCACCTGGGTGCCGGGGTACAGCTCCTGCACCGCCTCGGCCATGACATGCGCGGCGTCGTGCCGGATCAACTCCAGCGCCTCGGGCGAGCTGCGGGTGACGATGCCGACCTTGGCGTCGCGGTCGACCACGGTCGCCAGGTCCATGAGCTTGCCGTCGATGGTCAAAGCGATCGCCGCCTTGGCCAGGCTCTTGGAGATGTCGGCGGCGATGTCGGCGCCCGACATCGGTCGGTCGAAGCGGCGGACCGCGCCGTCGGGCAGGGTGATGGCGATGCCGCCAGGGCTCGACAGCTCGGCCATAAGTCTATCCACGTTCTTTCGTCCGGAGAGGGCGAGGCACTGTAAGGGGCAGGCGAGTCCTGTCAAGCGGCCCGGGCGGCAGCATGCTCATGCGGCCGGCGATGGCGACGACTGGCGCATCACCCGCGGCGGCTTGATCGGCCGCTTCGGAGTCAGGCGCCAGCGCTTGTGCAGCCACAGCCACTGCTCGGGCCGGGCGCGAATCCAGCCTTCGACCGCCCGGTTCAGCCGGATCACGCCCTGTTCCACATCGGCCTTGCGGTCGCCGGTGCGGGGAATGTCGAGCGGCGGGTCGATCACTGCGCGGTAACGGGCGCCGCGGGTGCGCTCCACCCGCATCGGCAGCAGGGCGCAGTTGAAGTGGTAGGCCATCTCGACCGCGGCCGGCGAGGTCAGCGCGTCCTGGCCGATGAACGGCACCTTCAGCCCGCCGGTGTAGCGCTGGTCGACCATGACGCCGAGCACCCCGCCGTTGCGCAGGATGCCGAGCGCCCGGCGGGCGTCGTTGCCGGCCATGCGCTTCTCCAGCAGTTCGGACCCCAGCGACAGGCGGATGCCGCGGACCAGGCGGTCGACCAGCCGATTGTTCAGCGGCCGCACGAAGATGGCCAGGGGGGCGCCATGCCGGGTGGCGACGATCGGGCCGGCCTCCCAGTTGCCGTAGTGGGCCAGCGCCATGATCACCGGCCGGCCGCCGGCCCGCGCGGCCTCGTAATGCTCGGCGCCCTCCACCGTGATCCGCTCGGCCCGGCGTGCCTCCGCCCGGCCAAGCGTCGGCAGATGCGGATACTCGCCCATTACTCGGCCGAGATTGTCCCACATGCCGGTGAGGATCTCGCGCCGCTGGGCAGCCGTCAGCTCCGGCATCACCAGCTGCAGGTTGCGGTCGCCGTGCCGGGTGGCGCCGATCCGCATGCCGATGGTCCGCGCCGCCCAGGAGCCGAAATTCGAGGCGACGTCGATCGGCATGCAGCGCAGCAGCGCGTAGGCGGTGTAGGCCACGACTGCCTGCAGCGGATGGACGACATGGCTCCGGACCAGGCGAGGCCATGCCTTCCGCAGGGGTTTCAGTCTGTTGCGTAGTTCGCGCATCGGCGGAAATCGGGGGATCTGGATTCGCTCAACGCGAAAATTGGGAATGTTGCTGGAAAAAGGCAAGTTCGAGGCGGGAGGTGGGAGCCATGCGAAGAAGGCTAGTCCGCCGGGCGCGGCGGCACGTCGCTTGAGCCGGACCGGACCCGCATGCTAACCCGGCGGTCAAGCGAACGGAAAACACTCCCCGATGGTCAATGTCATCTGCGCGAAATGGGGCCCGAAATACGGCCCCGAATACGTCAATCGGCTGAAGTCGATGGTCAGCCGCAACTTGGCGCGGCCGCACCGTTTCGTGTGCTTCACCGACGATCCGACCGGCCTCGCGCCCGATGTCGAGCATTTCCCGATGCCGGTGCTGCAGGTGCCGGAGCCGCACCGCAACCTGCCCTGGCGCAAGGTGACGCTGTTCGGCCAGCCGCTCGGCGACCTGGAGGGGCCGACGCTGTTCCTCGACCTCGACATCGTCATCGTCGACAGCCTGGACCCGTTCTTCGACCATCCGGGCCGGTTCTGCGTGATCCACAACTGGACCCATCCGGACCGCCGTGTCGGCAACACCTCGGTCTACCGGTTCGAGATCGGGGCGCATCAGGACGTGCTGGACAACCTGGTCGCCAACCACCGCCAGATCTTCGCCCGCTACCGCAACTCCCAGACCTATGTCTCCGACCACATCGGCGAGATCACCTGGTGGCCCGACGCCTGGTGCGTGAGCTTCAAGAAGCACTGCATGCCCGGCGGCCCGTTCGGCCTGTTCAACTGGTTCATGACCCCGCGCCGCCCGGACGGGGCCCGCATCGTGGTGTTCCACGGCGACCCGAAGCCGGAATACGCGATCAGCGGCCATTGGCCGGGGCGCTGGTCCAAGCATGTCCGCCCCACCCCCTGGGTGGCCGAGCACTGGGGTTGAGAGACCGTCTGGAAACGGGCCGGCGCGGCCGTCTGATGGCGGTTTCTCCGCTTCCGGTGCTCACGGACCAAATGTCCGCTGCGCTCCGGTTCTCGAAGCCACCACCAGCCGACTCACGCCACCCCGTTTCCAAACGATCTCTCGGACCGTTCCGGCACACGCGGCGATGACAAACCCGGCCGACATCTCCGCGCTGCGCTGCTGGATCGTCAGCGAAAGCAAGGCCGGCACCATTGCCCAGTGCCGCGGCGTGGCCGAGAAGCTGGGCATCACGACCGAGACCCGGCTGGTGCAACGCCCCGATCCGGCCAAGTCCGGGCTGGCCCGGCGCCTGAACCGCCGCTGGACCCATATCCGCAACGTCCATCTGAACCGGATCCGGCCCCCCTGGCCGGACCTCGCGATCTCCTGCGGCCGCCAGGCGGAGCCCGCGGTGATGGCGGCGACGCGCCGGTCCCGCGGCTCGATCTTCACCGTGCATCTGCAGATCCCGACAGTCGGCTTCGACGGGTTTGACCTGTGCTTCGTCGGCCGGCACGACTGGCGGCCGGAGTTCGACGGCCGCGACGACGTGCTGCCGATGGTGGGCGCGCCGCACCGCGTCGACGCAGCGCTGGTCACCGGCCATCGCGCCGCGGCGGAGCAGCGCTTCGGCGCCCTCCCCGGCCGCCGGGCGGCGGTGATGATCGGTGGCCCCAACCCCGGCTACGGCTATTCCCCCGCCCGCATCGATACCATCGCCGCCCAGTTGCGCCGGCTGCAGGCCGAGGGATGGAGCCTGCTGGTCACGACCTCGCGCCGCTCCGACCCCGCCATGCTGTCGCGGCTGCAGCAGGCGCTGGCCGGCGACCACGGCTTCATCTGGGACCGCACCGGCGAGAACCCCTACTTCCAGTACCTGGCGATCGCCGACGCGGTGCTGGTGACGGTCGATTCGATCACCATGACCTGCGAGGCGGCCTCGACCGGGAAGCCGGTGTTCTCGATCCCGCTGGACGAGAAGCCGGGGCCCTATCTCGAGAAGTTCCACCGCTTCCACCGCGACATGCAGGAGACGCTCGGGCTCACCCGGCCCTTCACCGGCGCGATCGAGCCCTACGCCTATGCGCCGCTGGACGAAGCCGGCCGCATCGCCGGCATCATTCGCGCGCGGATCGCCGCCGATCGGCAGCGCCGCGGATCGTAGTCAGCCCTTCCAGCGCGCCAGGCGGCGGCGCCAGCGCCACCGCGCATGGTCCAGCTGCTCACGCAGCACCCCGCGCGGCGTTACCACGGCCGGCAGTGTGAAGGGCTCCGCGATCGCCTGCGGCACCCGGTCATGCGGCAAGTCCAGCAGCCGGGCGAAGGGCTCGCCGGTCGCGATCTCCTCCGGCGTCCACTGGCACCATGCCAGGCGCTCGAACACCGGCTCGCGCTCCGGATAGGCCGGGTGGTCGACATCGGTGCCGCGCCGGCACAACTCGTGGCAGATCACGGTCGGCCCGCAATAGAAGGCCGGCACGCCGACGATCAGGCCTTTGATCGCGGCCGTGCTGGTCCAGGTCAGGGTGCACCAGGCGCCGCGCAGCTGCTCCTCCAGCGGCACCGCCGTCTTGCGCGTCCGGCGCAGCACCGGGCGCTGGGTCGCCAGGGTCAGGCTGTAGTCCCAGCCTTCGGGCATGCGCCGGAAATCCTGGTCGGCCCCCTTCAGCTTCTGGCCGATCACCAGGACATGCTCGCCGCCGCGGTTCCAGTCGCGCATCGGCACGTCCCAGCCGCGCCATCGTTCCGCCCCACCCGGCGGGAACCGTCCCTCGCCGTTCCAGCCGTCCAGCGCCACCTGGAAGAAGCGCCGCGGGCCGATCGGCGACAGCCAGCCATTCTCCATCACGATCGCCCGGCCGCCGACCGCCTTGATGGTGCGCAGCGCCGCCAGCCGATCGGTGCCGAGGAAGGGCGACCAGCAGATCAGGACGTCGTCCGGGCCAGCGTCGCGGTCGGGCATGCCGATCGTGACCGGGCCCAACCGGCGCGCGCCGGCCGCCACCTCGTCATAGGGCTTGACGTTGGTCTGACCGGGGGATGGTGGGTCGCCGAGGACGATGAAGATGCGCATGCGCCCCTGCCCCGGCGTCAGGACATGCCGAGCCGCCGGCGGACCGGATGGTCCCCCGGCAGGTGGAGGGCCAGGTCGCGCACGCGGCCGAGCAGCGTGTAGCGCGGGCAGACCGCCGCCGGTTCCTCGAGCCGCATCGGGGCGCCGTCATGCGGCAGGTCCAGCAGCCGTCCGAGCGGCTCCCCGGTCGCGATCTCCGCCGGGCTCCACTGGCACCAGGCGAGGCGCTCGAACACCGGCTGGCGGTCGGGGTAGATCGGCGCCTCGACATCCAGGCCAGACTTCGACAGCTCCGGGCACAGCGTGTTCGGGCCGCAATGGAAGGCCGGGATGCCGGCGACCAGCCCCTTGATCGCGGCCGTGCTGGTCCAGGTCACCGTGCACCAGGCGCCGCTCAGATCCTCGTCCAGCGGGCGGGCGGCACCCGGCATGCGGCGCAGCACCGGCCGGCGGGTCTTCAGCCGCAGGCTCTGGGCCCATCCCGGCGGCATGCGCCGGGCATCGTTGATCGACTGCGCCTTCTGGCCCAGCACCAGGACATGCGCGCCCTGCCGCTGCCAGTCCCGCAGGGTCACGCCCCAGGCGGCCCAGCGCGACGGCCCGCCATCCGCAAACCGGCCGGTGCCGTTCCAGCCGTCGAGCGCGAACTGGAAGTAGCGGATACCGCCCGGCGGCGACAACCAGCCATTCTCCAGGATCACGGCCCGGCCGCCCGCCGCGCGCACGTCGCGGACCGCCGCCCAGCGCTTGGACAGCCGGAACGGCGACCAGGTGATCAGGACATCGTCGGGCCCGAACCGCTCCGGCAGCTCCACCGCGGTCGGCCCGAAGCGCTCGCAGGCAGCGATGCATTCGCGCCAAGGCTTGCGGTCGCCCTGGGGCAGATAGACGAAGAAACGAAGCGCGGCTGGCATGTTACAAATTTGTATCCGACAACTCGCCGGCCGGGGCAAGCCCCGCGCTCAGGTGCCGGGGCCGGAGACGGGGCGCCGCCGGATCCCGACACCGGCGCGCTCGATCGCCGCCATGATCAGCGCCCGGTGGATCTCGCTGTATTGCGGCCTGCGGGAGGGGATCACGTGGTCCTCGGAATCGCCGACATCGGGCCGCGGCATGCAGACCGGGGTTCCGATCACCGGGATCAGCCCGGCCTGCCGGGCGACATCGGCGATGGCTGCGGCATAGCCCCGGGACTCCGTGCATTGCGGGTTCAGATAGGGGCCGCTGGCATAGAGGCAGGTCAGGTTCTGCCCGCGGCAGAAATCGCCGATGCGGCGCAGCGATGCGGCCGCGTCCTTGCGCACCGCGCCGGGGCCGTAGGTCCGGGGATAGAGCGGTCCGCCGAAGCGGGCCGGGTTCTGCGGCACATAGTCGAGCCGGGCGATGGCGGGGTCGATCGCCTCGCCGGTCGCCGCCGCCTGCAGCATCCCGGCCGGGATGTCCCAGCTGGCCAGCGAAGACAGCATCTCCCGCGGCGGCACATCGGCGAGATCGCCCAGCGTCTCGGCGGTGTAGAGCGCGCCGGGCCAGGACGGCTTGCGTCGCATCATGTCCAGCGTCTGCATCACCACGACGACGCGCGGCCGGGTCTCGCGCACCGCGCGCTTCAGCATGTTCAGCGTACCCTCGAAGCCATAAGTGCCGACAAGAGGCACCGACACGACCGAGAGGCCGAGCCGGCGGCTCCAGTCCCGGGCATCGATGCCGTTGCCGAGCGAGCTGTCGCCGACCAGCAGGATGTCGACCTGCCGGGCGTCCTCGATCTTGTCGATCTGGTACCGCAGCAATTCGGATTCCCGCCATTCCGACAGGCCGTTCTGCATGCCCCACAGCGACAGCGCGCAGATCGCCACCACCAGCGCCACGGCGGCCGCGGCGCCGGTCAGCAGGTAGCGGCGCGCGTCAGAACCGGAAATAGATGAACTCGGAGACATCGTTCAGCTTGAGGATGCAGGCGGCGAGCAGAAGGCCGATGGTGGCCGCGGCGACCGGATGCGGCCGCCAGGCCGGGACCAGGCCGCCGAGCGCCGGCGGCTCGATCCCATCGGCATAGCCGCGGGTGGGCAGGCCGACGCCGTAGCGCCGGAACAGCGTCTGGACGTTGGGCAGGCACAGGCACGCCAGCAGCCCGGCGATCCCGGCGCCGAGCGACAGCCAGACATTCCACGCCGTGCCGGGGAGCAGCGCGCCGAGGATCATCTCCAGCGTCGCCGACGGGGCGTAGTCCAACGCCGGCGCATGCAGATCCCCGGCGATGCCGAGCAGCCCGGCATAGATCCGGCCGGCGGTGGCGATGTCGGCGGCCCGGAACGGCACCCAGGCCAGGATCACCGTCGCGGTGGTCAGCAGCCAGGCCAGGGCGGCCGGCAGCGGCATATGGAACCGGCTGCCCCGCCAGGCCTGGCAGGCGACGATCAGCAGGCCATGCAGCGCGCCCCACAGGATGAAGGTGAAGCCGGCACCGTGCCAGATGCCGCCGAGCAGCATGGTGACGAAGACGTTGAGATAGCGCCGCCCCGGCCCATGCCGGTTGCCGCCGAGCGGGATGTAGAGATAGTCGCGCAGGAAGCGGGACAGGGTGATGTGCCAGCGCCGCCAGAACTCGATGATCGACAGCGACCGGTAGGGCGAGGCGAAGTTGATCGGCATCTGGATGCCGAACATCCGGCCGAGGCCGATCGCCATGTCGGAATAGGCCGAGAAGTCGAAATAGATCTGCAGCGCATAGGCCACGGCGGCCGCCCAGGCGTCCAGCAGCCCGGGCTGCGCCCCCTGCGCCGCGGCGTTGAACACCGGCGAGGCGATCAGGGCGAAGCTGTCGGCGACCAGCACCTTCTTGGCCAGGCCGATGGTGAAGATCGAGAGGCCGACCGCCAGATCGCCGAGCCGCGCGGTCCTGGCGCCGCTGGCGAATTGCGGGATCAGCTCGCGGTGATGGACGATCGGGCCGGCGATCAGATGCGGGAAGAAGACGACGAACAGCGCGTAGCGCGGCAGCGGCCAGGGCTCGCCCTCGCCGCGGGCGACGTCGACGAGATAGGCGATCTGCTGGAAGGTGTAGAAGGAGATGCCGATCGGCAGGGCGATATGGATTGCGATTGCCGGCCAGCCGAAGGCGTCCGCCGCCGTCTGGGTGACGAAGCCGGTGTATTTGAAGACGAACAGGAACAGCAGGTTGCCGGCCACGGCCAGCCGCATCCAGGCCCGCCCGCGCGGCGTCAGCCGGTGGCGATGGATCACCCCGGCCAGATGGTGGTTGAGCATGATCGCTGCGAGCAGCAACAGCAGCCGCAGCTGGGCGGAGGCCCCGTAGAACACCAGCGAGGCGGCCAGGAGGGCGGCGATCGCCCAGGAGATTCCGGCAAAGCGGCGCGCCACCATCCACAGCGCATAGGTCAGCGGCAGAAACAGAAGGATGAAGGCGTAGGAGTTGAACAGCATGGACGGCAGGAGATCTCGGGACGACCCGAGGTCATCCGCTCGGGCGGGCTGATAACGCGCAGGTCGGACGATTGATCCGCGGGAAGCGACGGATTCGCAAACCTCTCCTACCCGATCAGGCGTTCCGCGATCCTGTCCAACGGCTTGCGGCCGGCCACGGCTGCCCGAACCCGTCCGGCCATGGTCCAGGCCGACGGGACCGCGTCGGGATCGATCAGGATCTCGGGCTGGCCGTCATGCGGCAGCGACAGCAGCCGTGCGAAGGGCTCGCCGGACCGGATCTCCTCCTCGGTCCATTGCATCCAGGCATAGCGGCGGAACACCGGCTCGCGGTCCGGATAGATCGGGTGGTCGACGTCGAGGCCGCGTCGCATCAGCTCGCCGCAATTGATGTGCGGCCCGCAGTAGAAGGCCGGGACGCCGCGGATCAGGGACTTGACCGCGACCGTGCTGGTCCAGGTCAGCGTCGCGAAGGCCTCGTCGAGCTGCCGGTCCAGCGGCGATTCGGTGAACCGGGTCCGCCGCACCACCCTGCGGCTGGTTCGGGGGACGACGCTCTGCGCCCAGCCGGGCGGCATGGCGCGGGGGTCGAGATTGATTCCCTTCGGCCGCTGCTCCACCACCAGGATGGTCTCGCCGCCGCGGCGCCAGTCGCGCAGCGGCACGTTCCATGAGTCCCAGCGGCTGCCGTCACCGGACGGGAAGTCGCCGGTGCCGTTCCAGCCATGCAGCGCGAGCTGGAAGTATTTCCGCCCCTGGACCGGCGACAGCCAGCCGTTCTCGCCGATGATCGCCCGCCCCCCCGCCGCCCGGATCTGGCGATAGATGTCGCTGCGGAAGGTGCCGCGAAACGGCGCCCAGAGAATCGCGATGTCGTCCGGCTCGAACCGGGCCGGCGTGCTCATATGGACGGTGCCGAGACGGGCCGCGCCTTCGGCGAGCGCCGCGCCGGGCTTGCCGATCGTCACGCCCCAGAACACGAAGATCCTAGCCATGCGTGCCGTCGCCGCGAGCCTCGGCATAGATGGCATGCGGCTGTTCGAGATCGAGCGCGTAGCCCGCCTCGACCGCCGAGGTCGCGCGCGAGAACACCGCCCCCTCCTTCAACGCCCCCTTCGCCGACCAGATGAAGCTGTCCTCGCCGAACGCGACATCGACGAGGCCGGCCGGCATGTGCTGCCACCGGATCCGCGGCTTGAGCCGCCGGCGGATGACATAGAGATAATAGATCGCCGGCTGGTCGATATGGTCGGTCGGCCGCATATGCAACGCCCGCCAGACGACGGACGCCAGCTTCTCGCAGAAGCCGAGCGATTCCTTGGAATGGCTGACGCCGACGGCACCGGCCATCACCCGGCGCCAGACCCTGCGCTCGCCGAGCCGGAAATGCAGCGTCACGTCGGCCCGCTCGATCATCCTGAAGACCTGGCCCAGCGGCCGGCGGACGATGCCGTCGATGTCGACGCACAGGATCGGCGCCTTGCAGGCCAGCAGCAGGTGATGCAGGACCAGGAACCGCGCCGCCGAGAAATAGACCGGCTGGGGAAGCGACAGCCGTCGGTAGGACTCATCCTCCCATGTGAAGGACAGCCTGACATGGCACAGGGACCGGCGCATCCAGTCGATATGGTCGAGGGTCTCCTGGCAGGGACCGTACAGATGGATGTGGATGTGGAGCGGCTCCGCCAGCTGTTCGGCGGACAAGAGGAAACTCGGTGCGAATTTCTTGTAGTAGCCGTCGTCACAGCCGCAAAACAGAACCCCCGGTGTTCCCATGTCCGGTGTGTTGCCGCGAATCCGAAAACGATAGTCCTTGACGGCAACCCTGGCCCGCGAGTCGATCAAATTCTCCAGAAGAACAGAAAAGGACAATCGTCTTAAAAACCATCGGGACAATCTCTTGAGTGAATGACCGCTCATGATGTCTTGCCCGAAATCCTATTTCCTTTGAGGCGGCGGCGATCGTCTGTCACCTCCCGCTGCTGGCGCACCACTCACCGGCAGGTTAGCGGCACGAGAAATACCACACTGTGCCCGGCATCACATCCGCTTTGCGCCACGCCGGCCAGCCAGCGCCACAGCATCGCATTATCGGACGGACAGAAGGGCACAACGATGGCATGGCCGGGGTTTTCACGCGACCTGATCTCAGCCGGATTCGCGCCAATACGCCTCCTGCCGCTCCAGGACCAGATCGGCGCCCCGGCTCCGGCCCTCCTCCTTCCGCCCGCCCTTGAGATGGTCCATGAACCGGCCGAGCGGGGAATTGATCAGCACATGCGGCACCTTGAGGCCCAGCCCGCCGGCGATGTCGTAGGATTTGTGGCCCCGGCGCTCGGTCTGCTTGCGGACGATGTCGAACAGGTAGGAGTCGTGGAACTCGTATTCGTGGAACATCTCGTCCCGGGTGTAGAGCCGCTCGAATTCCGCAAGCATCTCGCGCGTCGCCGGATGGCGCAGATTGTAGGCGACGAAGCCGCATTCGGAATGGATGCGGCGGCGCAGATAGCCGACGAAGCAGTCGGCCGGGACGAATCCCTCGATCTCCCCCCAGCCGACATCGGCGAAGAATCGGGTATCGGCGTCGATCCAGATCAGCACGTCGATGTCCGAGGCCGCAGCGGCGTGGAAGATGGCGAAGCTCTTATGCGCGAACCGCACCGCGTTCCAGCGGTATCCCTCCCCCCAGCGCTTCTCGCCGAGCTTGAACCGCAGCTTCGCCAGATCGTAGCTCAGCCGGAAGCGCGGACGCCGGGTCAGCCCATGGGCCAGCGGATTGTCGGCGTGGCGGTGCTTGAACGCGGCCAGATCCGGCGAGCTGGCGATCAGGTCCCGCACCTCGATCCGGCCGCCGGAGAGCTTGGGCGCGAAGCCTTCGCAATACAGCAGAAGCGGCACCTCGACGGGCCAATGGCGATCGAAGCTCTCGACCATGCGCTGCCCATAGGCTTCATATCCTGCGGTGTTGCAGGTCGTTACCACGGCGAACCTGCGCCCGCGTCCGGCAGGCCGAAAAGTCATGACATGTGTTTCTTTTAAGAACATCCCTGGCTGGCGGCGAGCATAGTGGGTTCTACAAGTATCGGCGATACCAATTTTTGGACGACATCCTTGTCCGATCGATATTTTGGACAACCCATCAGCCACGAGGCAAAAGGGACCGGCTGTCCGTTCCAAGCCTCCTCCGAAAACGTTCCCATGTCCGGGCCGCGGCACGAGCAGGGCTCATCGCCGATCCCTACCTGCGGAGAGGCCTCGGCGTCGCCAGCACCGTGTCGTAATCGGCCCGCTCCAGCCCCATCACCGCGCCGCCGAGGCCGACATTGCGCAGGATCCGGCCATCCGCCTCGAACGCCCGGCGCAGGATGCCGAACTCGCGCCGATAGATCTCATCCTCGGGGCGGACATACTGATTCGTCTCGCTCTGCCCCGCCGCGTAGAAATAGGTGGTGCCCTGCGCGTAATCGAGGTCGACGCCGAGGATATAGGCCTCGGCGAAGCCCATGTAATGGGCGATCTGGGCGGCGAACAGGATCACCGTCGAATCATTGCCCAGCCCTTGCCAGGGACGGTGCCGGAAGCCCTGCTTGCGCAGGCCGCCGCGATAGCCGGGGAAGGTCACCACCCGCTCGGCCGGCGGCCGGAACTCCGGCCGGGCGGCGATGGTGTCGCGCACCAGATAGGTGCCGACCGGCAGGGTCGAGACGTCGGCCTTGATCCGGTCCCAGCCGCGCAGGTCGCTGAGCACATAGTAGGGAATCGGCGCCGGCAGCCCGTGCTCCAGCGCCTTGTAGCCCTTCTTGACCACGAAGAACTGCTCGCCGGCCAGCTTCGACAGGTCGAAGTCGAGCAGCGACGGCGCGTTGCCCAGCAGGAAGCAGCGCTGGCCGCGATGGCGGTCCTTCAGCGCCATGATCCGGCGGGTGCGGCCGGGCGCGGCCAGGGCTCCGGCCAGGGCATAAGTCTTGGCGAGCAGCGGCAGCATCGCGATCCCCTACCCCGCCACCGCAAGGTCGCCGAGCAGCTCCCGGTAGACCGCGAGGGTCGAGCCGGTCATCGCCTCCTTGGTGTAGTGCGCCGCGACCGTGGCGATGGCGCGGTCCGCCATCCACCCCCGCTCCTCCGGCGTCAGCGACAGCGCATGGTCGATGACGGCGGCCAGGGCGTCGGGGTCGCCCGGCGGCACCAGCCAGCCGGTCTCGCCCTCGGCCACCACCTCGGGCGGGGCGCCGATATTGGTCGCGATCACCGGCCGGCCCAGCGCCATCGCCTCCACCACCACCCGGCCAAAGCCCTCGGGGTCGGTCGAGGCATGCACCACTACGTCGGACAGCATGTAGGCGGCCGGCATGTCGTCGCAGTGGTCGACCAGTTGCACCACGCCGTTCAGCCCCTTCGCCGCGATCCGGTCGATCAGTTCCTGCCGGTAGCCGCTGCGGCCCTGGTCGCTGCCGACGATCAGGCAGCACAAATCGTGCCGGCCGAGCCGGGCCAGCGCGTCGATCACCACGGTCTGGCCCTTCCACCGGCTCAGGCGCCCCGGCATCAGCACCACCGGCCGGTCGTCCGGCGCTCGCCAGGCGCGGGCCAGCTTGATCATCCGCTCGGCCGAGACCGCCTCGATCGCGAATTGCCGCAGGTCGACGCCGCGCGGGATGGTGCGGATCCGCGCCGGATCGGTGCCGTAGCTGTCGACGATATAGCGGGCGACATAGTCGGAGATGGCGATCACCCGGTCGCCGCGCCCCATGATCGAGTTGTACAGCCGCTTGGCCGCGTTGTGCTGGTTGTAGGGCGCGTGCACGGTGGTGACGAAGGGGATACCCTGGCGCCGGCAGGCGGCATGGGCGCTCCAGGCGGGGGCGCGGCTGCGGGCGTGCACCAGGTCGACGCCGCGATCGCGGATCACCGCCTCGAGCCGGCGGATGTTGCGCCAGATCGTGAGCGGATTCTTGCCGGCGAGCGGCAGGGCGACATGCTCGGCCCCGGTCCGCGCAAGGTCGCGCAGCATGGCGCCGCCGGCCGAGGCGACGAGCGCCTTGCCGCCCGCCGCCTCGATCGCCGCAGCGACGTCGACGCAGCCGCGCTCCGCCCCGCCGGTGCCGAGCGCCGGCAGCACCTGCAGGATGGTGCGTCCGCGCAGGTCGACCGGGGGTGCCGCGTCGGTCGCGTCGTCATGTGGCGGAAGGTGAGCGGTCACGGGATCCGATGGTACCGAGCGAACGGGGCGCGCACCCTACATCAGCGGCCGGGGGCGCGCCATCGCCCGGATCGTCAGGCAGGGCTGCGCCAGCGCAGGGACATGCAGGACAGGCCGGCGTCGAGCTTGCCGGTCTCCGCGACCTGCAGTGGCACCACGCGGTAGCCGAGCCGGTCGAGCGCCTCGGCGGTGCGCGGGAAAGCGGCGCCGACCAGGACGACATCGTTGACCCGGAGCGCGTTGGCGGCCGCGTCCTCCCCCTCCGGCACCCGCACCACGCGCATGCCGGGGAAGAAGCCGGCCAGGGCCTCGGTCGCCAGCACCGTCTCGCCGTCGAGCAGCGAGCAGGCGGTCTTGAAATGCAGCACGCCGGGCGGCGGCGTCACGATCTCCGCCTTGCGGCCGAGCTCGGCCAGCAGCGCCGCCAGAGCCCCGGCGCCGCGGACATCGGTGCGGGCGGACAGGCCGATCATCACGGCGCGCGGCGTCACCAGCACGTCGCCGCCCTCGGCGAAGCCGGCCTCCAGCGCCAGCACCCGCTCGAACCGGACGGCCAGGGCCGGGGCGATCTCCGCCGCCTCGCCCAGCCGCGACGGCGCGCCGGGGCGCAGCAGGATGGCGCCCTCGGGAAAGGTCAGCGCCGGGTCCTCGACGAAGACGGAATCGGGGAAGCCCGCGAGCGGCGGCAGCACCTCGACCGCCACGCCCGCCCGCTCCAGCGCCGCGACATAGGCGGCGTGCTCGGCGCGGAACCGGGCCATGTCGGGCGCGCCCCGGTCGACGGCGCGCAGCCCGTCCACCGCGGAGCCGGCAGGCTGGCGCGCCAGGGCGCGATCGAACCGGAACACCTCGGCCATTGTCATCTCCCGGCTTCCCTGTTTTGCGGCGCCGACTCTATCGCGCGGCCCGGCGGTCGACCATGCCGAAGCGACGTTCACGATCCCCTACAACTCCGCTTGCCGAGCCCGACCCTCATGGCTATTGTCGGCGCCTCCAGCGGAGGGGTGGCCGAGTGGTTGAAGGCGCTCGCCTGGAAAGCGGGTATACGGTGTTGAGCCGTATCGAGGGTTCGAATCCCTTCCCCTCCGCCATTTAGCCTCGATTTTTGGCAGTTTTCCTGGGTTTTTTGGAAACGGCGAAAGTCGCGGCTACAAGTAAGGCTACAAACCTCCCAGTCCGTCCGCTGGCGCTCTTGACCTGTTTACCAGCCGCGAGCCATGTCAGTCCGCCGCCTTCGAGGTCGGCGCAGCGTTCTTGACGTGATAGCTGACCCGCCGGCCCTCGCCCTTGCGCACTTCGCGGCTGTAGCCCCAGCGGTCGCAGTAGCCGGTGCCCTGCCAATTCGAGAACAGCCAGCGCCAGGGCGCGCTCTTCCAACTCGTCAGCTCGTTCAGCTCGGCCGGGGTCACGCCCTGCTTGCGGGCGGCGAGATTGAGGATCTCGGCGACCCTGCCGGTCGGCTTCGCCGGCTTGGCCTTCGGCGCCGCCCTCAGTGACTGAAGGCCAATCCGACAAATATCCCGGCAACAAAGACCATAGCTAATGCAGCAAGGCCGATATAAAAAGCATTCCAGCCCCAGCGTTCTTGAGATTTTCTCAGTTCTTGCTCGCGCAAATCTACTTCTTGCAAGGCAGATGCCACCCACCCATCGCGCTCTTCGCAGCGGACGATGGCATCGGCCATGCCATCAACGTAGACGCGATTGGATTTGGCAAATTCAATCCATTCGCCATCACGATCCATACCAATATCTACTTTCTGAGATCTGAGAAAATCGAGAATTGCGCTTCTCATCCATCCCACTCTGTCATAGTGATTTCTAAATCTTGCCATAATATGAGACCTCGATACGTGCTCGTCGCGCTTGGGCGCCCCAGGGCCGCGCTCAAAAGTACCTCTCTCTTACCATGCTATCCGAAATCTGGGCTGAGTCTGCGTCCCCCTTACGGCTTTGGCAGATCAGCAAGATCGGCAACCCGGATCTCTCGGCTGAGCGCCGCAATCCCAGACCAGTCGAACAAGGGTCAGGCCGCCGCCCGTCCGCGGGGGTTCCAGCCCTCGATCTCCCGGATCTCATCGGGATCGAGGATGCCGGCCTCGACGGCGATCTTGTGGGCGTTCCAGCGCGCCTCGTCATCGCCGCGCATGAACTTCGAGAGATCGAAGCCCAGGGCATAGCCGGGGCCGAGCACCGAGTGCCGGAAGCCCGCCTCCAGCTTCTTGACCCAGGGCAGCAGCGTGAACTGGGCAAACCAGCGGCCGGCAGCCTGGGAGTTCGTGAAGGTGTTGTGGCTGCAGTCCTGGATGATCGGCGGCGGCACGGCGAAGATGCGCGATTTCCTCGGTGCTGAACTTGCGGCTCGCCAGCAGCTCGGCGTCCTCGTTCGTCATGCCCATCTGTGCCCAGTCGATCCCTTCCTCAAGGATCGCGGTCTTCCCGACGTTGCCACCGCCGGCATGGGCCGCCCGCCAGGACGCGGACAGAGCCGTGCCGCCGCCTCGGGCGATAGCCTGCCGGGCGTCATCAGGACGCCGCCGGGCCGGGCAGGAGGGCCGCCGTTGTTTTACGTCTACCTCATCGAAAGCATTTCCACTCAGGGTCAACGCTACGTCGGGGTGACCGCCGACCTCAAGCAGCGTCTTCAAGAACACAATTCGGGAAAGTCGATCCATACTTCAAAATTCAAGCCATGGCGGTTGATGACCTATATCGCGTTTAGCAATCGAGCCAAGGCAGAAGCTTTTGAGCGCTATCTCAAGTCTGGTTCCGGCCGCGCTTTCGCTAACAAGCGCTTGTGGTAATATCCCCTATCGTCGGAACGAAATATGCAAGCTTGAGTGCATATGAACCACCTTGATCGGTTGTTGACGCCGCGCGGTGAGAACCACACGCCAATCACGTGATGGGGGATAGTCTCTATTTTTATAAGTTGATTCTGGCAAGGAGGAAACAATGGACCTTAGTACTCGTCTTGTCGATCTCCAGAAAAAAGTCACCGCACATAGAGAAATTTTACTAACAGAAGAGGCAACGAAGACAGCTCTTGTCATGCCATTTATTCAGGCGTTGGGTTACGACGTATTCAACCCAGGGGAAGTTGTGCCGGAATTCACTGCGGACGTCGGAACAAAAAAGGGTGAGAAGGTTGACTATGCCATCTGCAATGACGGAAAAATTTCCATTCTGATCGAATGCAAGCCTTCCAGCGCAGAGCTAAGCATCAATCACGCTAGCCAGCTCTTCCGATACTTCAGCGTCACAGACGCAAGGCTAGCCGTCCTGACCAATGGCGTCGTGTACCATTTTTACTCCGATATAGATCGCCCTAACAAGATGGACGAAAAACCATTTTATACATTTTCTATAGAAGCTATCAAACCATCGGACGCAAAGATTCTTGAGAAATTTGGAAAATCCTCTTTTGATATTGATCAAATAGTTCAGGAAGCAGTCAACTTAAAAATGCAGTCCCAGATGAGAAAAGAACTTGAAAAGGAGTTCAACGAACCCTCGGAGGATTTCGTCCGCATACTGGCCTCACGCGTTTATGGCGGACGGCTAACACCAGCAATCAAGGAAAGCTTCAGCAAGATACTGCCGGCAGTGATCGCCAGCCTGATCCGCGATCTAGTAAATGAGCGACTTTCTTCTGCCCTCAATGCCGCGGCTCCTGAAATCTCTGACGTTGTTGACAACAACTCGGACGAAGCTGTGATGACAACGCAGGAAGAAATTTCAGGCTTTCATATTATTCAAGCAATCGCCTCGCGACTCACCAACCCAAAGCGCGTTGTGATCAGGGATGCGAAATCCTACTGCGCCGTGTTGCTGGACGACAACAATCGCAAGACCATCGCACGGCTGCACTTTAATGGGGTGACGACCAAGCACCTTGGGCTATTCGACGGCAAGGAAGAGACAAGGCATTCGCTCTCCGATCTGACCGAGATCTACCAGCATATGCGCCAGATCGAGGCGCGAATTCGGGAGTTGGATCCGAGCATTCCAGTGCCATCTCAAGGCTGATAATCTCTTCTGGCAACCCCGTTATCAGTCGACCGGAGCGCCAAGGATGCCCCGCACGCTCGAAGGCCACTGCGCCTGCGGATCCGTTCCCTACCGCCTGCTCTCGCCGCCGATGGTCGTGCATTGCTGCCACTGCCGCGACTGCCAGCGGCAGACGGGCAGCGCCTTCGTGCTCAACGCCCTGATCGAGGCCGACCGGGTCGAGCTGCTGTCGGGCGAGCCGGAGCCCGTCGCCGTGCCGACCGACAGCGGCAAGCCGCATGTCATCCACCGCTGCCCCGCCTGCCGCACGGCGCTGTGGAGCACCTATGGCGGCCGCACCCAGATCCGCTTCGTCCGCGTCGGCACGCTGGACGACCCGGCGGCGCTGCCGCCCGACGTGCACATCTTCACCCGGTCGAAGCTGCCCTGGGTGATCCTGCCGGAGGGTGTCCCCGCCTTCGAGGTCTATTACGACACGCAAGCGCTGTGGCCGAAGGCCAGCCTGGAACGTCGGCGCGCCGCCCTGGGCGGTTGACTGCCGCCTCAGGCGAAAGCCGGCCGGGCGCCCTCGCCCAAGCCGCGCGGCAGCGCCGCCACCGGCAGTTCCTCCGCCGGCGCCGGAGCGAACAGCAGGTCGGGGCGCGCCGCGGACCAGGCCTTGTCCTTGGCCAGCGCCGCCGGGCGGTTGTCGGTGCGGCACAGCATCAGGGCGCCGGAGGGGTGCCGCCAGAGGTCGAAGCCGAGCAGGTCGGGGAATTCGCGCAGCGCCGCCTGCAGCAGCGGCGCCGGGCCCTCCGCCGCCAACAGCCGCCGCGACAGGGTGTTGCGGTAGAGCTTCAGGCCATCCCGTTCCCGCACTTCCCGCGTGACCGCCATTTCCCGGATCTCCTCTGCCCGGGGCCGCCCAGGACCAAGTTGCCTCCGCGGCCCGACGAAGAGAACATAGAGCGAACACGAGCGGGAGTCCAGCAAAAGGAACGTTTCAGGAACTGGCCGTTTCGTTCAAGCCATGCGGCGTGGCCGGGCGCAGACTGCAGGAACATCGACCACGGAGGTCCGCCATGAGCCGAGCCCTTCCCTCCCGCACCCTCAGCGTCTGGATCGACCGCGACCCCGACGTCGTCTACGCCTTCCTGTCGGTCCCCGAGAACTTCATGCAATGGGCCAGCGGTCTCGCCGATTCGCTCAGGCGCGAGGGCGACGGCTGGGTCGCCGACACACCGGAAGGCACGATGCGGGTGCGCTTCACCCCGCCCAACCCGTTCCGCATCGCCGACCACTGGGTCATCCCGCCGAACGGCGCCGAGATCTCCCTGCCGATCCGGGTGCTGGCGAATGGCGGCGGCAGCGAGGTGACGTTCCACCTGTTCCGCCTGCCGGAGATGGACGACGCCCGCTTCGCCCGCGACGCCGAATGGGTCGAACGCGACCTGGCGACATTGAAACGGGTGCTGGAAACCAGCCAGCCCGGCGCATAGACGAACGTCGAATACGTCCCGAGACGGCGCGGCTGTTAGAGTTGCACGATAGCGCGTCGTACTATAGGGACGTCCGTCCTCACAAAAATCGGCGCGCCGACCACAATGATCAGGGAGGATGCGCCGATGACCGCTGCGTCAGATGTCGAACTGCAAACACCGATCCGAACGCTCAACAAAGCCGAAGAGCGCAAGGTCATATTCGCATCGTCGCTGGGGACGGTGTTCGAGTGGTATGACTTCTACCTGTACGGCTCGCTGGCGGCATCGATCGGCACGCATTTCTTCTCCGCCGTCAACCCGACCGCGGCCTTCATCTTCACGCTGCTGGCCTTCGCCGCCGGCTTCTTCGTCCGGCCCTTCGGCGCGCTGGTGTTCGGCCGGCTCGGCGACCTGGTCGGGCGCAAATACACCTTCCTGATCACCATCGTGATCATGGGCCTGTCGACCTCGATCGTCGGCATCCTGCCGGGCTACGCCCAGATCGGCATTGCCGCACCGGTGATCCTGATCCTGCTGCGGCTGCTGCAGGGCCTGGCGCTGGGCGGCGAATACGGCGGCGCCGCGACCTACGTCGCCGAGCACGCCCCGGACGGCAAGCGCGGCGCCTACACCTCCTGGATCCAGACCACGGCGACGCTGGGCCTGTTCCTGTCGCTGCTGGTGATCCTGGCCTGCCGCCTGTCGATGGACCCGGCCTCCTTCGAGGCCTGGGGCTGGCGCATCCCGTTCCTGCTGTCGGTGATCCTGCTCGGCATCTCAGTCTGGATCCGGCTGCAGCTCAACGAATCGCCGATGTTCCAGCAGATGAAGGCCGAGGGCAAAGGCTCCAAGGCGCCGCTGACCGAATCCTTCGCCCGCTGGCCGAACCTGAAGATCGTGCTCCTGGCCCTGTTCGGCCTGACCGCCGGCCAGGCCGTGGTCTGGTACACGGGGCAGTTCTACGCCCTGTTCTTCCTGACCCAGACGCTGAAGGTCGACGGCCAGACCGCGAACATCCTGGTGGCGCTGTCGCTTCTGATCGGCACGCCCTTCTTCCTGGTGTTCGGCGCCCTGTCCGACAAGATCGGGCGGAAGCCGATCATCATGGCAGGCTGCCTGCTGGCGGTGCTGACCTACTTCCCGCTGTTCCAGGCGCTGACCCACTACGCCAACCCGGCGCTGGAGGCGGCGCAGGCCTCGTCCCCAGTGAAGGTCATCGCCGACCCGGCGGATTGCAGCGTGCAGTTCAATCCGGTGAAGCCTCCCACCGCGACCACCTCCTGCGACGTCGCCAAGGCGGCGCTGGTCAAGGCCGGCGTCCCGTACAGCAACGAGGCGGCGCCGGCGGGGGCCGTGGCGGAGATCGACGTCGGCAGCACCCGGATCGCGGCCTACAACCCGGCCAGTGCGGACGTCAAGGCCGTGGGCCCGGTCTTCGCCAAGAGCCTCGGCGATACGCTGAAGACCGCCGGCTATCCCGCCACAGCCGACAAGGGCCAGATCGACTACGTCATGGTGACGCTGATCCTCACCGTGCTGGTGATCTTCGTGACCATGGTCTACGGCCCGATCGCGGCGATGCTGGTGGAGATGTTCCCGACCCGGATCCGCTACACCTCGATGTCGCTGCCCTACCACATCGGCAACGGCTGGTTCGGCGGCTTCCTGCCGGCGACCTCCTTCGCCATCGTCGCCGCCACCGGCAACATCTACAGCGGCCTGTGGTACCCGATCATCGTCGCCGGCATCACCCTCGTGGTCGGCACGCTGTTCATCCGCGAGACCAAGTCGGTCGATATCCGGGCGAACTGATCCGGAAAACCTCGGCTTGTATCGGCCTGGAGGCCGCGCCCAGAATGGCGCGGCCTTCTTTCTTTGGTCCGATATGACTGATGCGACCGTCGTTCTGATCGCCGACGACCACCCGCTGGTGCGGCGCGCTTTGGCCGAGACCCTGGCCGAGGTGATGTCGGCTGCCCCCGAGGTCCTCCAGGCCGGCAGCTTCCCCGAGGTGCTCGTCGTCCTCGGCGACCGCATCGTCGACCTGCTGCTGCTCGACCTGTCGATGCCGGGCATGAACGGCTTCACCGGCCTGGCCTCGCTGCGCGCCGCCTTCCCCGCCGTGCCGGTGGTCATGGTCTCGGCCAATGAGGAGCCCGCCGTGATGCGCCAGGCGATGGAGTTCGGCGCCTCCGGCTACCTGCCGAAATCGACGCCGCTGGCGGAGATCGGCGACGCCATCGAGAGCGTGCTGGGCGGCGGCGTCTGGTTCCCCGAGGCGGCGACGGGCCCGTCCGGCGGCGCCCCGGAACGCAGCGAGCTGAGCCGCCGCGTGGCCGAGCTGACGCCGCAGCAGCTGCGCGTCCTCGCCTTGCTCACCGAGGGCAAGCTGAGCAAGCAGATCGCCTTCGAGATGTCGATCACCGAGGCCACGGTGAAGGCGCATCTGTCGCAGATCTTCCGCAAGCTCGGAGTCCAGAACCGGACCCAGGCGGTGATCGCGGTGCGCCAGCTCGGCATCATCGAGCCGACCGGCCACTGATCCCCTCAGACGGCGGGCATCTGCCGGGTCGCCAGGCGCTGCACCAGCAGCGCCCGCAGCGCCGCCGGCTTCAGCGGCTTGTGCAGCAGCGGCAGGCCGCGGGATCGGGCGGCAGCCTTCAACGCCTCGGTGCGGTCCGCCGTCACCAGCGCCGCGGCCAGCGGACGGCCGACCGCCGCCTCCAGCACGGCGAGCACGTCGAGCCCGGTCTCCGCTCCGGCGAGGTGATAATCCAGCAGCACCATGTCCGGCGCGCGCCCGAGCGGCTGCAGCGCCTCCTTCGCCCCGGCCGCGTCGGTCGCGGCCAGCACGGTGCAGCCCCAGCCCTCGAGCAGCAGCCGGGTCGCGGTCAGGATGGCGTGGTCGTTGTCGACGCAAAGGACCAGCCGGCCCGCCAGGTCGGTGGCCGGCGACCGCGGCTGGGGCGTCTCGGCCGGCCGCGCCGCAACCTGCGTCTCCGCCAGGGGCAGCACGACCTCGAACACGCTGCCGCGGCCGGGCCAGGAGCGGACCGCCACCTTGTGGCCGAGCCGCGCCGCGATGCGCTCGACGATGGCGAGGCCGAGCCCCAGCCCCGCCGGCTCGTCCTCGCCGCCGGAGCCGAGGCGGCGGAACTCCTCGAAGATGGCGGAGAGCTGCTCCGGCGGGATGCCCGGCCCGGTGTCCCAAACCTGGATCGCCAGGGCGCTTGGCCGCCGCCGGCAGCCGACCAGCACCGTGCCCTGACGGGTGTAGCGCACGGCGTTGGCGACGAAGTTCTGCACGATGCGGCGGACCAGCGCCGGATCGGTCAGCACGGCTGCGGTCGAGCGGGCGACCTTGAGATGCAGCCCGCGGCGGCGCGCGATCGGCTCGAAGGCCAGCACGGCCGGGCGCAGGATCTCGTCCACCGCCACGGGCCGCGGCTGCGGCTCGAAGGCGCCGGCGTCGAGCTTCGAGATCTCCAGCAGCGCCTGCAGCAGTTCCTCCACCGTGCCGAGCGAGCTGTCGATATGCCCGACCAGCGCCGCCTCCCGCCGCCGCCCCAGCCGCTCCGCCAGGGTGGCGGTCAGCAGGCGGGCGGCGTGGAAGGGCTGCAGCAGGTCGTGGCTCGCCGCCGCCAGGAAGCGGGTCTTGCCGAGATTGGCCGCCTCGGCGGCCGCCTTCGCCGCCGCCAGCGCCTCGTTCAGCTCGGTCAGCTCGCGGGTGCGCTCGGCGACGCGGCGCTCCAGCGTCTCCGCGGTCTCGCGCAGCACGGCCTCGGCCCGGCGCTGCTCGGTGATGTCCTGGTACAGGGTGAAGAAGCCGATGACGCCACCCTGCTCGTCCCGGTGCGGGATGTAGGTGCCGCGCGCCAGCTCGGCCCCGGCGGCGGCGAAGCCGATCTCGAACACCTGGCGCCGGCCCGCCAGGGCCGCGTCGATATAGGGTTTTAGCCGGGCATAGCGGTCCTCGCCCAAAGCGGTGCGGATCGACAGGCCGTTGCTCTGCCCCCGCTCCAGCCCCAGCGCCTGCTCATAGGGCCGGTTGGTGAAGCGGTAGCGCTCCTCGCGGTCGACATAGGCGATCAGGACCGGGACGTTGTCGGTGTAGATGCGGATGCGCCGCTCGCTGTCGCGCAGCGCGTCCAGCGTCTTCACCCGCTCGGTGACGTCGGTGCAGACCAGGACGAAGCCGCCGTCCGGCATCGGGTTGGTCTGCAGCTCCAGCACCCTCCCGTCGGCGCCGCGCCGCTCATGGCTGTGGGCGCGCCGTCGCCGCTCGGGGTCACGCTGCTCCTCCAGCAGCAGCGAGAGGTCGAGGCCCGGGGCGCCGCCCGGCGCCGCAAGCGCCGCCAGCTTCATGCCGATCGCGACCTGCGGCTCGGCCAGGCCAAGGATCTCGACGAAGCGGCGGTTCCAGGCGGCCAGACGCAGCTCGCGGTCGAACACGCCGATGCCCTGGCCGATGTTGTCGAGCGTGGCGCTCAGGAGGTCGCGGTTGAAGAGGATGGCCTCCGACGCCTCGCGCAGCAGGGTCTGCGACCGGCCGATGGTGGAGCGGTGCCGGCGCATCGTCGCGGCGACCATGATGCGGGCCGAGGCGGCGCCGATCGCCCCGCTCAGCAGCCGTTCGGTGTGGTCGGCGAGATCGCGGTCGCGCAAGGCCGCCACCGGCCCGCCGAAGGCGAGCTCCGCCCGGTCCGGCCCGATGAAGCGGGCGACCAGGGTCTTGAGGTCGTCGAAGGCGGCGGCGCGATGCGTGGCCTGCGGCCGCTGCCCGGCCTCGACCATGGGGCCGACGAAGGCCTCGGCCTGCTCGCGGTCGCGCTCGCCGGCCTGCGCCAGCCGCGACACGCCGACCAGCAGCGCGGTGTTGAGCGCCAGGCTCCAGAAGGCGCCGCGGGTCAGGGCGTCGACGTCGTCGCCGATGCCCCACAGCGCACCCTCGATCCCGAGAAGGGGCACCGCGGAGACCCAGTCGACCCCGGTCAGGGTCGGCGCCAGGAAGACCACGACCCAGACCAGGAAGCCGCCGGCCATGCCGGCGAAGGCGCCGTGGCGGTGCGCCCCGCGCCAGTAGAGCCCGGCGATCAGCGCCGGCCCCAGCTGGGCCACGGCGCAGAAGGCGATCAGCCCGATCGACGCCAGCGGCATGCTGCCGCCGATCACGGCGAAATAGGCATAGGCCAGCAGCAGGATGGCGAAGATGGCGATCCGGCGGATGCGCAGCACGGTGGGGCCGAGGGCGCCGTCGCCGCGCGCCGCCATGCCGCCGCGCAGCAAGAGCGGCAGCACCAGCTCGTTGCTGATCATGGTGCTGAGCGCCACGGTCTCGACGATCACCATGCCGGTGGCGGCCGACAGCCCGCCCAGGAACACGGCCAGCGACAGCAGCGGGTCGCCCGCCGCCATCGGCAGCGCCAGCACGAACAGGTCGGGGTTCGCGGCAGCGCCGAACAGCAGCAGCCCGGCCACGGCAAAGGCCGGGACGAAGATGTTGATGGCCACGAGATAGGCCGGGAACAGCCAGCGCGCGGTGCGCAGATCGGCCGGTCGGCCGCTTTCCACCACCCCGACATGGAACTGGCGCGGCAGGCACAGGAAGGCCAGGGCCGACATGACGGTGATCGACACCCATTCCGGCCCGACGGCGAAGCCCTCCAGCCGCGCCTGCAGCGCCGGCACCGACAGCAGCCGCGCCGCCAGGTCGCCCGGCCCGTCGAACATGACGAAGGTCACGAAGGCCCCGGCGGCGAGGATCGCCCCCAGCTTGACCAGGGATTCGAAGGCGATCGCCAGGATCATGCCCTGGTGCCGCTCATTCGCCTGGACGTGCCGGACGCCGAACAGGATGGCGAAGACCGCCATGGTCAGGGCGACATGCAGGGCGGTGTCGGCCCACAGCGGCGTCGCCACCGTCCGCCCCGGCCCGGTGGCGAGCGCGCCGAAGCTGAGCGAGACGGCCTGCAGCTGCAGCGCGATGTAAGGCAGCACGCCGACCAGCGCGATCACGGTCGCCACCGCGGCGATCACGCGGCTCTTGCCGTAGCGGGCGGCGACGAAGTCGGCCACCGAGGTGATGTTCTGCTCGCGCGCCACCCGGGTGATCTTCCGCATCATCGGGAAGCCGAGGGTGATCACCAGGATCGGCCCGACATAGATCAGGGTGAAGTCGAGCCCGTGCGACGCGGCCCGGCCGACGCCGCCATAGAAGGTCCAGGAGGTGCAGTAGACGGCGAGCGAGAGGGCATAGACGGCGGGCTCGCGCAGGCCGGAGCGCCAATAGGCCGGGCTGCGGTCGCCGATGAAGGCGACGGCGAAGAGCAGGCCGAGATAGCCGAGCGCGATGATCCACAGCAGCCAGTCAGCCACCGTACGCTCCCCGATCCCTGCGCCCGTTCCTCCCGGTCATGCCGCCAGCATAAGCCCGCGGCGGCCGTGCGCCGAGCGTTTCGGCGGGCCTCAGCCGAAGAAGCGGGCCGGGCGGAAGGTGGCCAGCTCGGGTCGGACGGCACCGTGCAGCAGCTCGTCGGCCACCGCGACGCCGAGGAAGGCGGCCAGGGTGACGCCGCTGTGGGTCACGGCGGCGTAGTAGCCCTCGACCTGCGGCAGCGAGCCGACGGCGGAGTAGCTGTCCTTCGGCAGGGCGCGGATGCCCAGGCGCACCGCCTCCGGCTCCACCGGCCCGATCGCCGGCAGGATCGCGCGGGCGCGCCGGAGCAGCTCGCGCATCTCCGGCAGGTCGGTGCTGGGGCGCGGCGCCGTGGCCGGGTCGAATTCGTCGTCGTTGCGGCAGACCAGCAGGCGGCCGGCGCCGTCCGGCCGGATGTCGCAGCCCGGCGCCTTCAGCAGGCGCTCGAGCCCGACCGCGACCGGCGGGGTGAAGGCCAGCAGCCCCGCGGTCGGCGCCAGCGGGATGCGCAACGCCGGGTCGAAGCCGGCATCGTCGGCCCAGCGGCCGGTGCAGTTGACCACCAGGTCGGCGCCCAGCGTCCGGCCGTCCGCCGTGGTCGCGCCGGTGACCCGGCCGGACCGCAGCTCCACCCGCGCCACCCGCGCCCCGATCTCCACTTGCGCGCCGAGGCGCCGGGCGGCGGCGAGCATGGAATGGGCGTAGACCACCGGGTCGACCCAGCCCTCCTCCGGGAACCAGGCGACCGGCGCCTCGCCCACCGCCGCCGGATCGATGTCGGGCGCCAGTTCGCGCAGCTGTGCGGCCGAGATCCATTCGGCGGCATAGCCCCAGTCGCGCAGCCGGTCGAAGCGCCGGCGCTGCTCCTCCCGCCCGGCCTCGTCGGCCCATTCCAGGCTGCCGTTCAGGTGCAGCCAGGGCGTGGCCGGGAACTCGTCGCGCAGCGCCGCATGCGCCTTCATCCCGGCGACGTTGAGGTCGTGATAGGCCCGCGGCGTCTTGCCGTGCGAATTGACCCAGGCGAAGCTGGTGCCGGAGGTGCCGGCGCCGATCCGCGTCGCCTCCAGCACCGTGACCGACGCGCCGCCCTGTGCCAGGCCAGCCTGCGCCAGGCGGTACGCCACCGAGGCGCCGATGACGCCCGCGCCGATCACGATGATGGAAGCCATGCCGATCGCCCTCAGTTCTTCTTCGTCTCTTCCAGATAGAACCGGCCGAGTGGGTTCTGCCCGAAATTCTCGATGTTCTTGCGCGACACGCTCAGATACGGGCTGTAGTAGAGGTCGATCCAGTGGGCGTCCGCCTTGGCCGTCTTCTGCAGCTCGACATACATCGCCTCGCGCTTCTTCGGGTCGGCCTCGACCCGGGCCTCCGCCACCAGCGCCTTCACCCGGTCGTTCTGGTACCGGGTCATGTAGTTCATGTTGGTGTCGTGGCCCAGCACGAAGGTCGTCTTCTGGTCCGGGTCGATGATGTCGTTGGTCCAGTAGTTCATCGCCATGTCGTAGTCGCCCGCCACCTCCATGTCCCAGGTCTGGCTGGGGTCGACCTTCTGCAGATTGGCGGTGATGCCGACCTTGGCCAGCTGCTGCTGCACCAGCACCGACACCTGCTCGTCCACTGTGTCGCCGGTCTGCACCAGATAGGTCAGGGTGACGTTGCTGACGCCCGCCTGCTTCAGCAGCTCCTTCGCCTTCTCCGGGTCATAGGGCCGGGCACCGTTGTCCGCCGTGTGGTAGAGCGCGCCCTTCGGGATGTAGGAGTTGGCGACGGTGCCGACGCCGAAGGTCACGGTATCGACGATCGACGTCTTGTCGATCGCGAAGTCGATCGCCTGCCGCACCTCCAGCTTGTCGAGCGGCGGGTGCGAATGGTTCAGCAGCAGATGGTCCTCGCGGGTCGAGGGGTCCTTGTGGACCACCAGGTTCGGGTCCTTCTCCAGCTCGGCCACCTTGGCGAAGGGCACGAAGATCGCGGCGTCCAGCTCGCCCGCCTGCACCTTCAGCATGCGGGTGTTGTCGTCGGGCACCGAGATCCACTCGACACCGTCGAGGCTGACCTGGTCGGCCTGCCAGAAATTCGGGTTCTTCTTCAGCACCACCTTCTCGCCGCGGCGCCACTCCTCGACCTGGAAGGCGCCGGAGCCGACCGGCTTCTCGGCGAAAGCGTCCTCGCCTGCCTTCATCGCCTTCTCGGAGACGATCGAGGCGCCGGGCATCGCCAGCGTCGCCAGGAACGGCACCATCGGCTGGTTCAGGGTGATCACCAGCGTGCGGTCGTCCTTGGCCTCGGCGGTCTTGATCACCTTGTACGTGTCGCTCCACAGCGACCCCTGGTCGTCGCGGATGCGGGTCAGCGAGAAGGCGGCGTCCGAGGCCGTCACCGGGCTGCCGTCGGAGAATTTGGCGTCGCGGATCTTGAAGGTATAGACCGTGCCGTCGTCGGAGACGGTCCAGCTTTCGGCCAAGCCGGGCACCAGCGTCTGCCCGGATTTGTCGACCCGGACCAGCACGTCGAAGACGTTCGAGAATACCCAGAAATCGACGTTTTGCGAGGTCTTGATCGGGTCGAAGGTGGTGCCGTCCTCGCGCCGGCCAATGGTCAGCACGCCCGCCGCCTCGGCCGCCGCCCCGCCGGCGACCAGCGCCGCCAGGAACGCGGCCGACGCGATCCCGAGATGTTTCCTGGTCCTTGTCATCGTGAGCCTCCGGTTGTTGCCCCGCCTCAGTTGCGGGCGGGGATTGCAGGATAGAGATGGCAGGCGGTGAAGCGCCCGTCGACCGGGCGCAGCGCCGGCGGCGCCCCGGCCCGGCATTCCGCCAGGACGAAGGGGCAGCGCGGATGGAAGGCGCAGCCCGCCGGCAGGTCGAGCGGGCTCGGCGGCTCGCCGGCCAAGAGGTCCGCGGGCAGCGTGCGGTCGGGATCGATCTCCGGGATGGCGCGGATCAGCGCCTGGGTGTAGGGGTGCTTCGGCGCCGCGAACACCGCCTCCGCCGCCCCCTCCTCCACGATCCGGCCGAGATACATCACCGCCACCCGGTCGCACAGCCGACGGACCACGGCGAGGTCATGGGCGATGAAGATCAGGGCCAGGTTCATCCGGGCCTTCAGCTCGATCAGCAGGTTGATGATCTGGGCCTGGATCGAGACGTCGAGCGCGGCGACGCATTCATCGGCGATGATCAGCTTCGGCTCGACCGCCAGCGCCCGGGCGATGCCGACGCGCTGGCACTGGCCGCCGGACAGCTCGGCCGGGCGCCGGGCCGCATGCTCGGGCCTGAGGCCGACCAGGGTCAGCAGCTCCGCCACCCGTGCCGGGATGCGGTCGCGCGGCACCTTGCGATGGACCCGCAGCACCTCGGCGATCGCCTCGCCCACCGCCATGCGCGGGTTCAGCGCGCCATACGGGTCCTGGAAGATCATCGCCGTCTCGCGGCGCAGCCGGGCCACGCCGCCGCGGCCGCCCGACGCCACATCGGCGCCGCCGAAGCGGATGGTGCCGCCGGTGATCTCGCCGAGCCGCAGGATGGCGCGGCCGAGCGTGCTCTTGCCGCAGCCGGATTCGCCGACCAGCCCCAGCGCCTCGCCCGGCGCCAGGGTGAAGGACACGCCGTTGACCGCCCGCACCAGCCTTGGCGAACGCCCCGGCAGCGCCAGGCCGCCGGCACGGAAATGGACCTCGAGGTCCTGGACGTCGAGCAGCGTCATGCCGCATCCCCCAGCGCCCGGTGGCAGGCCGCCATATGCCCCGGCTCCGGCCAGGACGGGTCCGGCCGCACCGAGGTGCAGCGGTCGAAGGCGCGGTCGCAGCGCGGGTGGAAGCGGCAGCCGGAGGGCAGGTCGGCCAGGGCCGGCGGCTGGCCGGGGATGAAGGGCAACAGGCCGGCGCTGCCCCCATGAGCCGGCTGGCAGGCGATCAGCCGGGCCGTATAGGGGTGGCGCGGCGCCGCCAGCACGGCCCGCTTGGCGCCCGCCTCGCACAGCGTGCCGCCATACATCACGGCGATGCGGTCGCAGCTCTGCGCCACCACGCCGAGGTCGTGGGTGATCAGGATGATGGCCAGGCCGCGGCGGTCGCGCAGGTCCAGCAGCAGCCGCAGGATCTGCGCCTGCACGGTGACGTCCAGCGCGGTGGTCGGCTCGTCCGCGATCAGCACCTCCGGGTCGCAGGCCAGCGCCGTGGCGATCATCGCCCGCTGCCGCATGCCGCCGGAGAATTCGTGCGGATAGCCACCGGCCCGCCGCTCCGGGTCCGGGATGCCGACCTGGCGCAGCAGGTCCACGGCGGCGGCCCAAGCCTCGCGCTTCGAGGCGCCGCGATGCAGCCGGATGCCCTCGGCGATCTGGTCGCCGATCCGCATCACCGGGTCGAGATGGCTGGTCGGGTTCTGGAAGATCATGCCGATCTCGCGCCCGCGCACCCGGCGCAGCGCCTCCGGCTCCAGCCCGGCCAGGTCGCGACCCTTGAGCCACACGGAGCCGCCGGCGATGCGCAGCCCCCCCGGCAGCAGCCCGATCAGCGCCCGGCAGGTGACGCTCTTGCCCGAGCCGCTCTCGCCCACCAGCCCCATCACCTGCCCCGCCTCGAGCGCGAAGGAGACGCGGTCGACGATGGTCGTCACCTCCCCTGCCCGGGTCAGGGCCACCGACAGGTCGCGCACTTCCAGCAGCGGCGCGGTCATTCCTTCACCCCGAGCCATTCGCCGAGGCCATCGCCGAGCAGGCTGAAGCCGAGCGCGATCACCGCCAGCGCCACGCCCGGGAAGGCGGCGATCCACCAGGCGCGGATGATGAAGTTCTGGCTTTCCGCCACCATCAGCCCCCATTCCGCCGTCGGCGGCTGCACGCCGAGGCCGAGATAGCTGATCGAGGCGCCGAGCAGCGTGGTCAGCACCACGTCCGACATCGAGAACACGATCGAGCTGACCAAGGCGTTCGGCAGGATGTGCCGGGCCATGATGCGGAGATGGCCGTAACCCAGGCTGCGCGCGGCGGTGACGAAGTCGCTGGCCTTCAGCACCAGCACCTGGGCGCGCACCAGCCGGGCGTAGGACACCCAGCCGACCAGGGCCATGGCGATGAAGAAGCTGCCGAGTCCCGGGCCGAGGATGGCCATGATCGCCAGCATCAGCACCAGGAAGGGAAAGGCGATGACGATGTCGACGATCCGCATCACCACGACGTCGACCCAACCGCCGAAATAGCCGGAGACGCAGCCGATGGCAGTGCCGACGATGAAGGGGAACAGCACGCCGAACACGCCCATCATCAGGTCGATCCGGGTGCCCCAGATCAGCCGGGACAGCACGTCGCGGCCGAAATTGTCGGTGCCGAGCCAGTGCCCCGGCCCCGGCGGCAGCAGCGCATTCGCGGTGTCCTGCTGGATCGGATCGTAAGGCGCCAGCACCGGCGCCAACAGAGCCGTCAGCACGAAGAAGCCGACGATCCCGGCGCCCCACCACAGCGCGCCCGGCACCCGCGGCAGTCTGAGCCTGAAGCGCAGCCTGGCGGCGGGCGCGCCGGCGACGGCGCTCACAGCTTCACCCGCGGGTCGATGGCGACGGTCAGGATGTCGGCCAGGAAGTTGACGGTGACGCTGGCCACGGCGAAGGCCATGGCCACGCCCTGCACCACCATGTAGTCGCGGGTGAAGATGCCGCGCACCAGCAGCTGGCCCATGCCGGGGATCGAGAACACATTCTCGATGATCACGGTGCCGCCGATCAGCCAGCCGATGTTCACGGCCAAGAGATTGATGGTCGGCACGATGGCGTTGGGCACAACATGGCGCCAGAACACCATGCCCTCGGGCAGGCCCCGCGCCCGCGCCGCCGTGGCCTGGTCGGAGCGCAGCTCGGCGATCATCGCGGCGCGCAGCGTCCGGGTCAGCACCGCCGACAGCGCCAGGGCGATGGTCAGCCAGGGCAGCACCAGGTGGTGCAGCCGGTCGGCCCAGTCGTCGCCGTACCCTGCCACCGGGAACAGCCCCAGCGTCACGCTGAACAGGATGATCAGCATGATCCCCAGCCAGAAGGGCGGCAGGCCGAGCCCGGTGGTGGAGACGATGCGGATGGCGTGGTCGGCCAGCCGGCCGCGGCGGCGCGCGGCGATGGCGGCGAAGGGCACGGCGATCAGCAGCGACAGCAGCACGGCGCCGAACACCAGCAGGAGGGTCGGCTCGATCCGCTCGGCGATCAGGCGCAGGACCGGCACCTTGTACAGGATCGACCGGCCCATCTCGCCCTGCGACAGGTTCTGCAGGAACAGGGCGTATTGCGTCCACAGCGGCTCGTCGAGCCCGAACTGGGCGCGGATCCGGGCGATCGCGTCCGGCGTCGCCTTGGTGCCCAGCAGCACCCGCGCCGGGTCGCCGGGGATCGAGCGGATCAGCACGAAGGTGATGACGCTGATGCCGAACAGCACCGGGATCAGCTGCAGCGGACGGGTCAGGACAAAGCGGAAGCGGTGCATCGACGGTCAGGCCGGGCGGCGGGCGGGCATCAGGCGGTCGCCCTATGCGCCTTCAGGAAGTCGAGCAGCACAGGATAATAGGCGTGCGGCTCCTCGTAGAACGGCATGTGGCTTGAATTCGGGAAGACATGCAGCCGGGCGTTCGGCAGCGCCAGCTTCATGCGCAGCGCGCAGGCCGGGGTCAGCTCGTCATGCTCGCCGCAGGTGATCAGCACCGGCACGGTGATCCGGCGCATGTCGGGCAGCCGGTTCCAGTCCTTCAGATTGCCGGTGTAGAGGAACTCGTTCGGGCCCTGGATGGTGCCGTAGGGGCCCATGTTCCAGTCGTCGAGTGAGCGCCTGACCGGCGCCGGCCAATGGTCGAGCCGGCAGACATGGCGGTGGTTCAGGATGGTGATCGCCGCCTGGTACACCGGGTGGTCGAGCGTGCCCTCGGCCTCGTGCCGCTGCATCATCGCCACGGTCTCGGGGCCGAGCGCGGCGCGCAGCCGCTCCAGCTCGCCGATCAGATGCGGGATGTCGGCGGCGGTGTCCTCCAGGATCACGGTCTTCAGCGCCTCGGGATGGGTCAGCGCGTATTCGACGCTGAGCCAGCCGCCCCAGGAATGGCCGAGCAGATGCACCCGGCCGAGCCCGAGCGCCTGCCGCACCGTCTCCACCTCCGCGACATAGCGGGTGATGGTCCAGAGCGCCGGGTCGGTCGGCCGGTCCGAGGCGCCGGTGCCGAGCTGGTCGAAGGCGACGACGCGATAGCCCTGGTCGATCAGGCAGGAATGCGCGTCGCGCAGATAGTCGCAGGGCAGCCCCGGGCCGCCATTGAGGCACAGCACCGTCTCCGGCCCCGAGCCGAAGCTGTAGGCCACGACCTTGTGGCCATCCACACGAATCTCGTCCCGCCGATCCGGCGCGATCTCCCGCCACATCCTGCCATCCCCGTCATGATCTTTTTTGCGTCGCGGAACGCTAGACTGATCGGACAAATCAGACAAGCCGGCCGACAGCGGAAGATTGTGACCGCCGATCGCCGCGCCGGCGGCAGGATCAGTGCAACCGGCGGTTCGTGCGAACAGGCAAAAATCGCACGGCATCCTCTGTTTGGAGGATGGCGACGTCGCCGGGACGACCGATAATGCCTCCCTATTTCCGCAGGTTTTTTTCGAGAGTTCATTTCCCAGGGAGGCATATCATGATGCTGGACGCCGTTCTGGCGCGCGCGCATTCCGCCGTCGGCCAGGGGATTCGCTACAAACTCGGCAAGGGCGGCATGAACCCGGGCTCGCCCACCCCGGCCGCCGGTGGGCAATGCGACTGCACCGGCTTCGTCGCCTGGTGCTTCGGCTTCAGCCGGAAGATGACCGAGCATTTCTATGTCCAGTTCAACGGCGGCTGGTTCGAGACCACGGCGGTCTGGACCGACATCGGCAAGGCCGCCGGGATCCTCGAGGAGAGCCAGAGCCGGCCGGGTGCCGTGATCGTCTTTCCGGACAGCAATGGTCACCAGGGCCATATCGGGATCATCCTCGACAACAACCATGTCGTTCATTGCTCCAAGGGCAATGACACGAAGTTCCAGGATGCGATCCAGGTCACCGACCTCGCCGTCTTCCAAAATCCCAATCGCCGGATCGGATGGCTGGTCGGTCTCAGTTGAACCGAGATCGAAACCGCACTGGACGGCTCTAGCTCGCCGGGCCTGGCTTCGCCCCGATGATCGCGAGCACGCCCGGCACCGTTTCGGTCCGGACGGCCTGGAGACCAAAGGCCGCGAGTGACGCCCGGATCGTCTCGACGATCCGGGCCGTCGGCGCGTCGTAAATGATCCAGATCTCCCCGCCTGGGCGCAGGCTGCGGGCGACATGCGGCAGGGCCAGGCCGGGACGGGTCCAGAAGCTGTTCACCCGAATCGCGAACACCCGGTCGAAGCCGCCCGGCTCGACCGGCCCGTGCTCGATGTCGCCCCTGGCGATGCTCACCCGCCCGGCCGCGATCGCCGCCGCGTTGACGGTCCGCGCCCGCGCCACGGCGGTCTCGGAGCGGTCGATGGCGACAACGGTCGCGGTCGGCGCGCGGGCGGTCACCGCCTGGATCGCCTGGCCGGTGCCGCAGCCGATCTCCAGCAGCCTCTCTTCCGGCCACGGGGCCAGCAGGTCGACCGTGGCCAGAATCCTGGGCGAGACCGGCCCGCTCACGCCTTGCCGTATACCGGCACGATCGCGCCGCGGCCGACCTGATTCTTCGGCGAGGCCAGATGCAGGATGGTCGCCGCCACCTCCTCTACCTTCGGCCAGGCGGCGTGGTCGGCCTTGGGCATGGCGGCGCGGTTGGCCGGCGTGTCCATGATCGAGGGCGCCACCGCGTTCACCAGGATGCCCTGCCCCGCCACCTCCTGCGCCAGGGCCACGGTCAGGGCCGCCAGCGCCGCCTTGGACGCGGTGTAGGCGGTCATGCCGGCGCCCTGGCGCCATTCCAGCGCCGGCCGGGCCGCGATGTTGACGATGCGGCCGCCGCCTTGCCCGATCGCCGCGACGGCGGCGCGGCAGCACAGGAAGGCGCTGACGAGATTGGTGTCGAGCTGCCCCTGCAGTATCGCCTTGTCGGTGTCGCCGATCGGCGCCATGGCGAAGCCGCCGGCGACATGGATCGAGGCCCAGAGTCCGGGCAGCGCCCCGTAGAAGCCCGTCACCGCCGCCTCGTCGGCCAGATCGGGCACCGGCGACAGCACCACCCGGTCATGGCCGCGATGGGCGAAGCGGCGCGAATCCTTCAGGTCGCGGACCGGGACGTGGCAGGTGGCGCCGGCCTCGAGCAGCAGCCCGACCACCGCCGCGCCGAGCGCGCCGGTGCCGCCGGTGATCACGACATGACGATCCTGGAACTCCATGGGGCCTCCTCGCGCCGAAGCGGGACTCAGGGTTGCGCCAACTGTCGATCCTCCAGGATCATCGCCGAGGCCTTCTCGGCGATCATGATGGTGGGCGCGTTGGTGTTGCCCGAGGTGATGGTCGGCATGATCGAGGCGTCGGCGATGCGCAGCCCCGTCAGCCCGCGCACCCGCAGCCGCTCATCGACCACGGCCAGCGGGTCCCGGCCCATCTTGCAGGTGCCAACCGGGTGGAAGATGGTGGTGGCGATGTCGCCCGCCGCCCGCATCAGATCGGCCTCGTCCTGCAGCGCCGGGCCCGGCCGCAGCTCCTCCGGCGCGTAGCGGGCCAGGGCGGGCGCGGCGGCGATCCGCCGGGTCAGCCGGATGGCGTCGGCCGCGACCCGGCGGTCCGCCTCCTCCGACAGGTAGTTCGGCCGGATCGCCGGCGACGCGGTCGGGTCCGGGCTCTTGATCCGGATTGAACCGCGGCTGTGAGGCCGCAGGTTGCAGACCGAGGCGGTGAAGGCCGGGTAGCTGTGCAGCGGCTCGCCGAACCGGTCGAGGCTGAGCGGCTGGACATGGTATTCGAGATTGGCCGTCTCCTGGGCCGGATCGCTGCGGGCGAAGGCGCCGAGCTGGCTCGGCGCCATGCTGAGCGGGCCGCTGCGGAACAGCGCGTATTCGATGCCCATGCCGATGCGGCCGAGCAGCCGGTTCGCCCGCTCGTTCAGGGTCGGCACGCCCTTGACCTTGTAGACCAGGCGCAGCTGCAGATGGTCCTGCAGGTTCTCGCCCACCCCCGGCAGATCGTGCACCGGCTGCACGTCATGCGCGGCCAGCAGGTCGGCCGGGCCGATGCCGGAATGCTGCAGGATGGCGGGGGAGCCGACGGCACCGGCCGCCAGCACCACCTCGCCCGCCGCGGCATAGGCCTCGGTGCCGTCCGGCCGGCGGAACACCACGCCGGCGACGCGCTTGCCCTCGAGATGCAGCCTCAGCACCTGGGCATGGGTCTCGACCGCCAGGTTGGGCCGCTTCAGCGCCGGGTTGAGGAACCCCTTGGCCGTGGTCCAGCGGATGCCGCGGCGCTGGTTCACCTGGAAATAACCGCAACCCTCGTTGTCACCGATGTTGAAATCCTCGGTCGGCGGGATGCCGGCCTCGGCCGCGGCCTGGCGGAAGGCATCGAGGATCTTCCAGGACAGGCGCTGCGGCTCGACCCGCCATTCGCCGCCGGCGCCGTGGAAGGCCGAGCGCCCCTGCCAATGGTCCTCGGATCTGATGAAATGGGGCAGCACGTCGTCCCAGCCCCAGCCGGCATTGCCGAGCTGCCGCCACTGGTCGTAGTCGCGCGCCTGGCCGCGCATGTAGATCATGCCGTTGATGGCGGAGCAGCCGCCCAGCACCTTGCCGCGCGGATAGTTGATCGCCCGGCCGCCCAGGCCCGCCTCGTGCTCGGTCTTGAAGCACCAGTCGAGGCTGGGATTGCCATGGGTGTAGAGATAGCCGACCGGGATATGGACCCAGATGGTGCTGGGCTTGCCCCCGGCCTCCAGCAGCAGCACCGAGGCCTTCGGGTCGGCCGACAGGCGGTTGGCCAGCACGCAGCCGGCCGAGCCGGCGCCGACGATGACGGTGTCGAACGCTCCGATCGTCCGCGTCATCGGCCCGCCGTCTGCTTCAGCCCCATCCCGATCCCCAATCCGTTCCGGTTCTTGGCCTTCTGCGCAGATCTTCCTACAAGGCCGCCAGCCATACAATCATTGCGACCTGGACGCCCGCGACCCCGGCGACGCTCGACGGGCCGGGCGGCCCGCGCTAACCATTCTCGATCCGACAGGCGAGAGAGCACATGGCCAGCGACGTCGAAACCGTGACCGCCACCCTGGACTCGCCGCCGCGGCAGCGCATGGCGGCGCATCTGGCGGCGATCGGCCGCGGCCCCGGCCGGTCGCGGCCGCTGACCGAGGCCGAGGCGCAGGACGCCTTCGGCATCATCCTGGCCGGTGAGGCCGACCCGATGCAGGTCGGCGCCTTCCTGCTGCTGGAGCGCTATCGCGGCGAGACGGCGGCGGAGCTGGCCGGCATGATCCGCGCCGGCCGCGCCGTGGTCACCGCCGCCCCGGCGACCCGGCCGGCGCTGGACTGGCCGTCCTATGCCGCCGGCAAGACCCGCGGCGCGCCCTGGTTCCTGCTGTCGGCCCTGCTGGTCGCCCAGGCCGGCCATCCGGTGCTGATGCACGGCATCAATGTCCGGGTCACCGAGGGCATCGAGACCGAGGATGCGGTGCGGGCGCTGGGCCTGCCGGTGCCCGAGACCCCGGCCGAGGCGGCCCGGACGCTCGACGCCACCCGCTTCGCCTATCTGCCGCTGCGCGCGGTCAGCCGCACCCTGACCGAGCTGATGGAGCTGCGGCCGGTGCTGGGCCTGCGCAGCCCGGTCAACTCCGCCGCCCGGCTGCTGAACCCGTTCGGAGCCACGGCCAGCTTCGTCGGCGTGTTCCACCCGGCCTATCAGGACCTGCACCGCGACACCGCGCGCCTGCTGGGCCAGAGCGACCTCTGCGTGGTCAAGGGCGCCGGCGGCGAGGCCGAGCGCACGCCCTTGAAGGCCCTATCGCTGCAGCGGCTGGTGGCCGGCGAGGCGCTGGACGAGACGGTGCCGCCGATCGTCGGCGAAGGCCGCGGCGAGCGGCTGGCCCGCCACGACCTGGAGCATTTCCACGCGGTCTGGACCGGCGCCGCCGAGGACCCCGCGGCCGAGGCCACGGTGGTCGGCACCGCCGCCGTGGCGCTGGCGGTGATCGCCGGCGACAGCGGCGACGCCGCCCATGCCCGCCACCTGGAGCGGGCAACGGCGCTGTGGCGGGAACGGAACGGCTAGGATTTCACCGCCGGCGCCGACGGTACCGGCAGGATGATCTCCGACGCGATCTTCCAGTCCCGGCCGGACCGGATCCAGTCGACGATGATCAGAAACGGCCTGGGCGTGCCGTCCTGGCCGGCATAGGACACGGTGATCGTCACCGGGGCATAGGATTCCGCGACCTCGCGGGTCAGACCGACGACCTTCAGCTTCGACAGGTCGGGCTCCAGCACCACCGGCCCGGACGCGGCGATGTCGTGCAGCTTCCGCTCGATCGCCTCGTTGCCCCAGTAGCCCGCCCAGTTGCCCTCGGAGGGCACGGCGCTCTTGGCGACCAGGAGGGTCGAGGGAGATTGCCAATACATCGCTCCCAGGGCCGCGAGGTCGTGCCGGTTCGCCGCCTCCATCAACTGGCCGAAGCGCGACCCGACCGCCGCCAGGGTCCGGGCATCCAGCGGGCCCCGGGGCCCGGCCGCGGCGGCCGGTGCCGCGACCGTTATGAGCGCCAGGGCGACGGCGGCTGCGAGGAGCCTGCTCTGCATGATCGATCCCTTCTGCGTTCGGGGTTTGGACTGGACGGCCTAGACCAGCGGCTTGGCAGCCTTCGCCGCGCCCCAGAGCGAGCCCGGATTGGCGCGGCCGGGATGAAGTCCGAGCATGGCGTCGTAGAGCTCGCGCGCGTTCGAGGTCGAGGCCTCCAGGCGGTTGAAGTCGCGGAGATACTGCCGCGTCTCGCTGATGACGCGGGGATGGTCCTCGGCCCCCGGCACCTTGTGCGCGGCGATCACCGTCCTCGCCGCCAGCGCCTCGAGCCGGTCGAGCGTGGCGATCCATTCCAGCCGGCTCCGCGCGTCGGTCTCGCCGAGATAGGGGTGGATGCCGTTGTAGACCGCGTCGCCGCCGACCAGCAGCCCGGCCGACGGGACGTGGAGGCAGGTCGAGACCGCCGTGTCGGTCCGTCCTGCATCCACCGCGACGAGCCGGTGCCCCTCCAGCTCCAGTGCGTCGCCCTGCAGCGGTTCGGCGACCAGGAGTCGGTCGAGAATCTCGCCGGGGAAGAGCCGGCGCCAGAAGCCGTCGACACTGGCGGGCGCCAGATGCGCCTGCATCGCTCGGACCACCGCGGGCGTCGCCACGGCCCGAGCATCCGGAAACCGGTCCAGCAGCGGCGCGAGGCCGAAGAAATGGTCGCCATGCGCATGGGTGACGTAAATCGCGGTGAGGGTCTTGCCGCTGGCGACGACCCAGTCCAGCAGGGTCTGCGACTGGGCGGCGGTGAGGAAGGTGTCCACCAGGACGGCGTCGCGCGCACCCTGAATCAGCACCGAGGAGTTCGCGACCCAGGCCAGTTCCTCCTGGCCCGGCGGCAGGTCGCGGCTGAGGCCGGGACGCTTGATCGTCAGCACATCCCAGCGCAGGGCGGGTTCGGTGGTCATGGCTGCATCCCTTTCCTTGACGGCCATTCCGGAAGAGCCGATAAATTTGATATGACCAGTCGTCTTGAGTTCGTCAAGGAGGATTGAGATGACATCTCGCCCGGCGGCCCGGCGGGGCCCGAAGCCGAAGCCAGGCACCCGCGCCACCCTGGTGCAGGCGGGCCTGGGGATCATCCATGCAGAGGGGTATGCGGCGACGGGGATCCAGGCGATCGTCGAGGAGGCCGGCGTCCCCAAGGGCTCCTTCTACAACCACTTCGCCAGCAAGGAGGCGTTCGGGGCGGAGGTGATCGACGCCTATTCCGAGCGCGGGCAGACGAAGCTGCGCGACATCCTGACCGACCCCGCCCGGCCGCCACTGGCGCGGCTGGAGGCCTATTTCGACGACCGCATCGACGCGTTCAGGGCGTCCGACCACGTCCGTGGCTGCCTGATGGGGAATTTCAGCGCCGAGGCCGCGGACCACAGCGACCTGATCCGCGAGCGTCTGGCCGGGCATTTCGCCGCCTGGACGGACCTGATCGAGACGTGCATCGCCGAAGCGCAGGCCGAAGGGTCGGTGAACGGCCGATTCCCCGCGGCGCTGCTGGCCGGCTTCGTCATGAACAGCTGGGAGGGCGCGCTGCTGCGGATGCGCGTCGAGAAGAGCGACGCCCCGCTCCTCGCCTTCAAGAAGATCGTCTTCGGCGGGCTTCTGGCCTGACCGTTCGCTCGGCCGCCGGCCAACCCACGGTGGAGCCGGCGGCCCGGTTGCCGTATCCTGTGCCGGTTCGTCGCGTCACGCTTGCGGCTGGAGGGCCACGAAAGGCATGGCTGGTCCTGATGACGACAGACTGGCGTTGGATCTGCTGATCCGAGGCTTCCAGGTCTCGCGGACGATCCGGCTCGTGGCCGATCTCGGCATCGCCGACCGGATCGCGCCGGAGGCCACCTCCAGCGTCGCCGAACTGGCGGCGGCGAGCGGCGTCCTGGCGGAGCCGCTGCTGCGGGCGATGCGTGCCCTCGCCGCCTTTGGCATCTTCCGCGTCGATGCCGACGGCATGGCCGCGCACACGCCGCGGTCCCTGCTGCTGCGCAGCGATGCGCCAAACAGCCTGCATCCTTCGGCGCGCTTCTGGACGGCCGCCGGGTCCTGGCGGGCCTGGGAAGCCCTCGACGTCGCCATGCACGGCCGGAACCCGCACGAGGCGGCCTGGGGGACGAGCCGCTTCGACTATCTGCGGACCAATCCCGACGAGGCCCGGATCTTCGACGCGTTCATGGCGAACTTCCCGGACGACCGCCACGGCGCCATCGCCGCCGCCTATGATTTCACGAATGTCCGCCTGATCGCCGATATCGGCGGCGGCAACGGCCAGACCCTCCGCCGCATCCTGGCGCTCCATCCGGCCGCGCAGGGCATCGTCTTCGACCGGGCCGACGTGGTCGCCGCCATCCCGCCCGAGGCGCTGGCCGACGGCCGGATCACGCCGCGCGGCGGGAGCTTCTTCGACGCCGTGCCGGCCGGTGCCGACCTCTACCTGCTGGTCCGCGTGCTGCACGACTGGCCGGACGAGGATGCGGCGCGGATCCTCCGGTCGTGCCGCTCGGCCATGGGGGCGGACGCGCGGCTGCTTGTGGTCGAGGGCCTGATCGAGCCCGACCCGTCACGGGGACGGCCGACCGAATACCTGACCGACATGCAGATGATGGCCATGTTCGGCACGGCCCGCGAGAGGACCGAGGCGGAGTTCGGCCGGCTGCTGGCCGGGGCGGGGTTCGCGTTGACGCGGACGGTCGCGACCGCCTCGCCCGTCACCATCCTGGAGGCGGTGCCGCGGCTCCTGCCCGACGGCGTCTGAATCCTACGATCGGCCCGCCTTGTACGTCTCGATCGCGCTGGTGATCAGCCGGTGGTCGTCCTCGTGCGGCAGGCCGGAGACGCCGATGAACCCGACCACCTGGGCGCCGATGCGGATCGGGAAGCCGCCGCCATGGTCGATCATCGGCGTGCGGACCGACGGGCTCTCGGCCAAGGTCCGGCCGCGTGCCTTGAGCCGGTGGTGCAGCCACAGCGTGCTGCGGCCGAACTGGCGGACGGCGGCGGATTTCAGGTCGAGCCAGACCTGGTTGTCGGCCGCGGTGCCGTCGAGCGAAGCGGCGAACAGCACCCGGTCGCCGACCTGGATGCGGATCGCGACCGGCGCCGGCGCGCTCTCGACCAGCGTGCGGCCGATCGCCCAGGCCTCGGCGAAATCGAAGCGGTCGAAGGCCAGCCGCGCTTCCTCGGCCTCCAGTTCGGCGGTGCGGGCGGCATGGTCGGTCATCGGTCCCTCCTCGAATCTCCGGGACCGATCCTGCCACAGCCCCGCCGGCCATGGGCACCCTGCGGCTACTTGATCCCGACCACCATCGAATAGGGGCCGACCAGGGGCTCCTGCCGGACCGAGGCGAAGCCCGCCTCTCGCAGCCAGCCGACGCAGTCGGCGCCGGTATAGTCGAAGCCTCCCGGCGTCTCGATCAGCATGTTCAGGCTCATCAGCAGGCCGGCCGCGTTCTCCCGCCGGTCGTCGTCGATCATCCGGTCATAGACGATCAGCGCCCCGCCCTGCGGCAGCACCGCATGGGCCTTGGCCACCAGCATCCGCTTCTCCTCCAGGTCCCAGTCGTGGAGGATGTGGCCCATCACCAGCACCTCGGCCGAGGGCATCGGCCCGCGCATGAAGTCGCCCTCGTGGAAACGCACCCGGCCGGCCAGGCCGCGCTGTGCCACATAGGCCTCGAACACCGGTCGCACCGGCGGCAGGTCGAAGCCGCCCGCCTCGAGATGCGGATGGGCGAGGGCGAGCTCGACCGGCATCGACCCGGCTGCGGCGCCGATGTCGATGACGCTGCGGACCCCGGCCCAGGGGAAACGGGCGGCGAGCGCGCGCGCCACCGGCAAGCTGACGCCGGTCATGGCGTTGAGGAAGCCGGAGAGGCCCTCGGGGCTGGCATAGATCGCGCTGAAGAAGTCGCCGCCCGCCTTGGCCTCGTTCTGTGGCCGGCCCGTGCGCAGCGCCTCGGTCAGGTTCCCCCAGAAGGGGTAGAGCCGTCCATTGGCCATCTCCAGGATGCCGCCGACATAGGACGGCTTGCCGCGGTCGAGATAGAGATCGGCCTCGGCGGTGTTGGCGTAGGCGCCGTCGGTCCGGTCCAGGACACGCAGCGCCACCAGCGCGTCGAAGAAGTCGCGCGCGCTGCGTGGATGCAGACCGAGCTTGACCCGCAACGCCTCGGCGTCGAGTGGGCCGCCGGCCAGCACGGTGAACACGCCCAGCTCGACGGCGCTCAACAGCGTCTTCGAGGCCCAGAAGCCGAACCCAAGCTGCATGATGTGCTCGGGTGTGACCGGGGCCTGCCGGCCGGACGCAGCGGACATGATGGCTCTCCCCAGGGACGGTGCGCCGTCATCACAATCGCCGGGTCGAAGCGGTTGCGGCAATCCCCCGATTGGGGGTTATCGGTGGGGAAGCTCTCCGTCAGTCCCCGCCGCGCAGGGTCAGCGAGCCATTGGTCTGCCGGCAGCGCGGCACCGCCGATGGCGGGCCGCGGAGGACACGGGCGGCCGGACCTTCGCTCGGCCGCCCGGTTCGCCTCAGGCGTCCTTGTCGGGATCGATCGGCCCGAGCTCGATGACGACATCGGTCGGCTCGGGCTCGTGCGGCGCCAGCGTCGTCCGCTCGGCATCCGCCCAGCTGGCCAGCTTGATCACCTGTCCCGCCGGAGCCCCGGCCGGAGGGATCTCGACCGCCTCGAGGATGTAGAGGCCGTCGCCGTCGAGGAGGAAGGTGTGCTCGCCGAACATGGTGCTGAGCTGGGACATGGCCGGGTGGTTCTCGGGCAAGGCCTGGGCCCCGAACCGGGTCACCGTCCGGTCGACCAGTGCGGTGTTGAGCTTCATCGCGTGCTCCTGTCGATGGAGCCGCCCCTCGAGGCGGCCTGTCGATCGGGTCGCGCCGGGCCGCATGCCACGGCGCGTCGCGGGACCTCCCACACTCGGGGTGGTGCGAAATCGGCCGTCCGCACGACTTACCTAAGTGCCGCACAGCATCCTGCAACCCCGGCGCGGCGTTGTTATGATGGGCCCCATGATTCGATCGAACCGAGGCGCAACGCCATGAAGCCGGAGGACCTCGACCGGCTGCCGCGCCATCTCGACCCGCGCCGCGATCCCTGGCGCCCGGCGATCCGGCCGCTGCCGCCGGGCCGAGCGGTGGCGGCGATCGGCGACGTGCACGGCCAGGCCGACCTCCTGGCGGCGATGCACCGGCTGGTGGCGGCGGAGTTCGCGGCCCTGCCCGGCGGCACCGGCTGCACGCTGATCCATCTCGGCGACCTGGTCGACCGCGGCCCGGAGAACCTCCGCGCCCTGGCCCTGGCGCGTCAGGGCGTCGCGGGCGCCGAGACGATCACTCTTCTCGGCAATCACGACGACCGCATGCTGGCACTGCTGGACGGCGCCACCGACCATAGCTCCCTCCAGTTCTGGCTGAGCTATGGCGGCGAGCGGGTGCTGGCCGAATGCGGCGTCACCGATCTCGACGGCGACTGGCGCGCCCGGGTGCGGGCGGCGATCGGGCCCGAGCTCCTGGGCTGGCTGCGCGGCTGCCCGGTCACCCACCGGATCGGCGACCTGGTCTTCGTCCATGCCGGCATCGACCCGCAGCGCCCGCTGGCGCAGCAGGACCGCCGCACCCTGCTGTGGATCCGCGACCCGTTCCTGGACTGGCCCGGCCCTTTCCCCGAGGGCGTCGCGGTGATCCACGGCCACACCCCGGCCGACCGGCTGGACCTGGACCACCCTCACCGCATCGATGTCGACACCGGCGCCTTCGCCACCGGCTGCCTGTCGGCGGTGCTGATCCATGGCGACCGGATGCGCGGCTTGCGGGTCTGGCGGCTCTAGGACGCGTCCGGCTCGAGCGTGAACAGCTCCTGCGGCAGGCGCACGCCGCGCAGCGCGTAGCGGCCGACGCAGACCAGCCCGGCCTCGGCCCCGCCCGCCGCCGCGGCGAAGGCGGAGGAGACCAGCAGCGACTGGTCCGCCGACCGGCACATCTCGGCGATCCGGCTGGTCTCGTTCACCGCCGGGCCGACCACGGTGAAGTCGAGCCGGCGGGCGCTGCCGATATTGCCGAAGAACACCTCGCCGATATGCAGCCCGGCATAGATCTCGGTCACCGGCTGGCCGGCCGCTTCGCGCTGCGGGTTCAACGCCGCGATCGCCGCCTGGGCGCCGCGCACCGCCGCCAGCGCCGCGCGGCAGGCCCGGGCGCGGCCCTCGGCCGCGCCATCCTCCGGCCGGAAGATCGCCAGCACGCCGTCGCCGATCAGCTTCAGCACGTCGCCGCCCGCCTCCTGCACCGCCGAGATCACCGCGTCGGCGTAGTCGTTGAGCAGCGGGATGATCTGTTCCGGCGGCGCGGTGTCGGTGATCCGGGTGTAGCCGCGCAGGTCGCTGAACCACAGCACGGCGTCGATGCGGTCGGCGACACCGCGGGCGATCCGTCCGGACCAGACGGAGTCGCAGGCGTCGCGGCCCAGATAGGTCTCCAGCAGCGTCGAGGCCATCCGTGCCAGGGTGGCCGCCTTGATCGCCATCGCCAGGGCGGGCAGGACCTTGAGCAGTCCGGCGATCTCCTCGTCGCCGAAACCGCCGGGCTGGTCCGTGGTCCAGGCCGAGAACAGCCCGTCCCAATCGGCGATCGCGCCCTCGGGCTCGAAGCGGTTCAGGACGCCGAGATAGTCGGTCATCCCCTCCTCCCGCGCCGTGGCCACGGCCGGGAACTCGGCGCAGCTCTCCGCCGTCACCCGCCGGCGCATCCACTCCTCGCCGGTGTCGATCAGGTGGAAGAACGGGCTGGCCAGCCACTTCTCCTCGCGCTCGCCGGCGGTGGTGCGGCCATAGCCGGTGAAGCTGGCCTCGTCCTCGCCGCGGCGCCAGCGCACGGCGTTGCCCTCATGGATCGGGTGCAGCGTGTCGATCACCAGCAGGCCGCTGGCGATCGGCAGGCCGGCGAACACGGCCCGGGCGCAGAAGCCGGCCAGCAGTTCGGTCTCCGACAGGCCGATCAGCCCGGCCTCGATGATCCAGGCGGACAGGGTGGTGAGCTTGGAGTCGTCCATTGATTCTCCTCGATGGGAAGCTTTACACGAACCGCAAGATCGGCGCAGCGGCGGCAGATCCGATGCAGCCCCGCTGTGACCTGGGTTCGCATGGCCTCATATCGATCAGGCATGCGGCCGGCTCTGGCAGCCGCACGGTCCCGCCGATACCTATCCAAAGCGGCGATGACCGATGAGCCCGGCGGCGAAGACCGCGGGACGTGATCGTCCAGGGCCGGTTCCTGAGGTCGGTTTCAGGTGAAGCAGACGTGTCGATCGAGGAGAATCTCTTGAAGCTGTCGGCAGATTTTCGCAACTGGTGCGAGAAGGTCACCCTCGTCCCGCCCGAGGCCTGGATGCTGGCCGGTCCGGGTGGGCACGTCTCGAAGACCGTCCCATCCGGGACGTCGGTGGCGCGCGGCCCGGGCGGCGAATGCGCCATCCCTCGATGCCTCGGATCGATCGCCCGGCACGAGCACGGACGAGCCTGCAGATCATTCCGGCGAGGCCTTGGATGAATCCGGCTTTGAGCGACACCACGACATCCTGGTCAGATACTTCAACCAGACCGAAGATTTTCCGTGGATGCATCTGAAGGTGGCCGCACGCGATCGGGGCCGGGAGGTCAGCCGCTTTCCGTTCACGGAGGAAGGCGTCTGCGCCGCACTCACCTGCCACTATATGCGGATGCATGCACAGGGAACGGACGCCGGCTTTTTCGATTGGATCAAGACCCCGGCCGGCATCTCGTCGGTCATGAACGACCAGTTGACCTATGAGGGCTATCGCCGCGGCCGGATCGGGACGAGGCTGCAGGAGACGGCTGCCCCCGATTTCCACGGCGTCATGGGAGGGATGCTGGAGGAGGCCGGCCTCGAACATGGGCTGACATCCCCCGACAGGGGTTTCGAGACAACCGAGTTTGTGAGCTCCATTTCCGAAATCGATCCGCAAAGTGACAATTCATGTCTCTATAAACTGATCAATCTCGACCTCGGCGATTCCAAGCACAGCGTCGGTGCGATAATCGACAGCGAACGAGGAATTTACACTTTCATCGATACAAATCTTGGCTTCTTCAAAAGCGATTCCGTCGATCGTTTCAGGTCTATATTGAGGCGATCTGCAGATCTGGCCTATGACGATGTGGTCAGCTTCACGACTCTGACGTTTCGGGACGGGAGGATCGGGTTGGCCGGCATGAACCTGTAGGGTCAGGCCGGCGGGCCCGCGTTGTCCGCGTTCACAGCACGCCGAGCAGCCCGTCGGCCAGCAGCTTCAGCCCGATCGCCACCAGCAGCAGATGGCACCAGAGGTACAGCCGCGCCTCGTCGATGCGGTCGTGGAAGCGGCGGCCGATCCAGACCCCCACCGGCACCACCGGCGCCGCGGCGGCGATGGCGGCGAGGTTCCGCGGCTCCAGCACGCCCAAATAGAGATAGGGCACCTGCTTTGCGATGTTGCAGAGCATGAACACGATCGCCGAGGTGCCGGCGAACACGGTCTTGTCCAGCCGCTGCGGCAGCAGGTAGATCGCCAGCGGCGGGCCGCCGGAATGGGCGACGAAGGTGGTGTAGCCGGTCAGCGTGCCCCACAGCGCCGCCCGCCGGCCGGAGGGGGCGGCGCGCGGCTGCTCCGCCCGGCGGCGGGCGAACCAGCGCAGGGCGAAGACCAGGGTGACCAGCGCGATCAGCAGCGTCACCCAGGCTTGGTCGACCAGGGCGAAGGTCAGCCCGCCGAGGGCGATGCCGCACAACAGCGGCAGCACCAGGACCCGCAGGTTCGGCCGGCTCCAGGTCCGCGGCGGGAAGGCCCAGACGGTGAACACATCCATCAGCAGCACCAAGGGCGCAATCACTGCCGCCGCATCCACCGCCGGCATGACGAAGGACAGGGCCGGGATGCCGAGGATGGCGAAGCCGCCGCCGAAGCCGCCCTTGGTGAAGGCGATCACGAAGATGGTGCCCAGCAGCACGGCGAGGAGGATGGGATCGGTCGGCATCAGCGCGACCATGGCCGGCCCGGCCCGTCCCGCTCAACCACCGGATTGCGCCGAGGGCAATTCATCGCCACAGGACGGGATAAACCAGGCATCCAAGGGCTCCATCGACGTACTGCGTCGACGATATGCCAGAACGGTCATCGGGCCGGCCAGGCCGGCTTGATCATGGCCTGAGGCCCTGACATGGTCCCTGCCGGACGAGCGAGGATCCGCCAATGCTGCTGCATTCCCTCTATCTGATCGCCATCGTCGCCGAAGCGATGACGGCGGCGCTGGCGGCCGGGAGGCGCAGCATGGACTGGGTCGGCGTCTGCCTGCTGGGATGCGTCACGGCGCTCGGCGGCGGCTCGACGCGGGACATCCTGCTCGACCACCACCCGCTGTCCTGGGTGGAGCATCCGTCCTATCTGCTGCTCACCGGTGGTGCTGCCCTGCTGACCATTCCCGCCGCCCGCTTCATGCACCATCTGCACAAGCTGTTCCTGCTGCTGGACGCGATCGGCCTCGTCGTGTTCACGGTGATCGGTGCCAATATCGCGATGGCGCTGGACCTGCCGATCGTGATCGTCATCGCCTCGGGCATGATCACCGGCTGCGTCGGCGGCGTCCTGCGGGACGTTCTCTGCAACGACATACCGCTCCTTTTCCGCAGCGAACTCTACGCCACCGTGTCGGTGGTGACCGGCGGCGTCTATGTCGCCGGCCTGTCCGCCGGCATCGGCCACGACCTGGTCACGGCGGCGGCCATGATCATCGGCCTGACGCTCCGCCTCCTCGCGCTCCGGTTCAACTGGAGCATGCCGAAATTCGTCTATACGCGGGACCTTCACTGACCGGCGCCTGCTGCACCCGGAAGCTGGCGCGGTACTGGGCCGGGGTGACGCCGAGGCGCTTCGTGAAGACGATGCGCATGCGGTCGGGGCTGGGCGCGGTCGCGGGAACAGCTCGGCCAGGTGCTGCGCGTTCTGCCGATGCGTGGTCACGGCATCATCGAGGCCTTCGCCCACGGCACCATCCGCAAGCCGCAGACCACCTTCGGCAATGTGAAGGCCGACGTGCTGGCCCGGACGGACCCGAGCTACCGGCGCGTCGACTTCACCGAGGTGATCCCGAACTCGGATTGGGAGAGCTGAGGCTTTACCCTTCAGCGCTCCGCATTGCCTCTCCCGCTTGCGAGACCTTTTCAAAATAGCTGAAGCCGTTCCTTTTTAGTCCCCCCTCCCCTTGCGGGAGGGGGGCAGGGGGAGGGGTCTGGGGGGGGGCCCGCG
>NZ_JASATH010000007.1:0-82042 GCF_038440215.1 Inquilinus sp. OTU3971
CCCCCCCCGCCGGCGCCGGGCCCCGGTCCGGCTCAGACGTTCAGCAGCAGGTTCTCGCGTTCCCAGGAGCTGATGACGCGGTGATAGGCGTCGTACTCCTTGTTCTTCACCCACCACACCGCGTCGACCAGCTTCTCGCCCAGCACCTCGCGCAGCGGGCGCGAGGCGGAGAACTTGTTGAGGCTGTCATAGAGGTGGCGCGGCAGGGTGAAGGCCAGGCGCTTGGCCGAGCCCTCGACCGGGTTCGATGGCTGCATCTCGTTGACGATGCCGAGATAGCCGCAGGCCAGCGAGGCCGCGAACATCAGATACGGGTTGCAGTCGGCGCCGGCGACCCGGTTCTCGACCCGCTTGGCCTGCGGCTCGTCGATCGGCACGCGGAAGCCGACGGTGCGGTTGTCCATGCCCCAATGGACGTTGATCGGCGCGTCGCTCTCGGGGTCGAGGCGGCGGTAGGAGTTCACGTTCGGGGCGAACAGCGGCATCGCCGCCGGCACGAATTTCTGCAGCCCGGCGATATAGGACAGGAACAGGTCGCTGTTCCCGCCGTCCTTGGTGGCGAACAGGTTCCGGCCGGTCTTGGCGTCGTTCACGCTCTGGTGCAGATGCATGGCGCTGCCGGGCTCGTTCTGCAGCGGCTTGGCCATGAAGGTGGCGTAGACGTCGTGGCGCATCGCCGTCTCACGCACCGTGCGCTTGAAGATCAGCACCTGGTCGGCGAGGTCGAGCGGGTCGCCATGGTTGAAGTTGATCTCGATCTGCGCCGCCCCGGCCTCATGCGCCAGGGTGTCGACGTCGAGGCCCATCGCCTCGCAGTGATCGTAGATCTCCTCGAAGATCGGGTCGAATTCGTTGACTGCGTCGATGCCGTAGGACTGGCGCCCGGTCTCCGGGCGGCCGGACCGGCCGATCGGCGGCTCCAGCGGATAGTCCGGGTCGATGTTCTTCTTGACCAGGTAGAATTCGAGCTCGGGCGCCACCAGGGGCTTCCAGCCCTTCGCCTCGTACAGCTTCAGCACCCGCCGCAGCACGTGGCGGCAGGACAGCTCGCAGGGGCTGCCGTCGACATATTCCGCGTCGCAGATCACCTGCGCCGTCGGCTCCTCGTACCACGGCACGATCCGGATCGTCTCCCGGTCGGGCACCATGTAGATGTCGATGTCGGCGGCGTTGGTGACGTCGTCATCGGGGTATTCCCCGGTCACCGTCTGCATGAAGATCGATTCCGGGATCCGCATCCCGCGGGTCTTCAGGCCCTTGATGAACTTGTCGTCGGGCAGAATCTTGCCCCGGGCGATCCCGTTGATGTCCGGGACCAGGCACTCGACTTCGGTCACGCCATGGTCGTGAATGAAGTCCACCATCTTTTGCATAAAATCTGGCCAGCCCCTTTAGGCGGACCCCGCTTCTCGTTTCAGCCGGGTCACCATAGCCGAGCCCCCCGGGGGGGTGGGAAGCGGAAACGGGCGTCGCATGGCCGCTCCGACTCGGCCCGGCTTGACAGTTCCAGGCCGGCTGCGAGGATGAAGGCCTCTCGGCAACAATTGCGTGACCAAATGCATGAACGCACATCGAACGACATCGTAAGGAATTTCCGCGCGCAATTTCCTGACATCACCCACATCGACGCCCTGGTCTGCGACATGTGCGGCGTCCTGCGCGGCAAGAAGGTCCCCGTCACCGCGCTGGACAAGATCTTCCGCGACGGCCTGACCTTCCCCGGCTCTCTCTTCGCCACCGACATCACCGGCGAAACGGTCGAAGAGACCGGCCTCGGCTTCGCCGATGGCGACGCGGACCGCGACTGCTTCCCCGTCCCGCACACGCTCGACCCGGTGCCCTGGCTGTCGCGCCCGACCGGACAGGTGCTGCTGGCGATGCAGGACCTCGACGGCTCCCCCTTCTTCGCCGATCCGCGCACCGTCCTGGCCAACATCGTCCAGCGCCTGCGCGACGACGGGCTGCACCCGGTGGTGGCGGTGGAGCTGGAATTCTACCTGGTCGACCGCAAGCGCGGCGAGGACGGGCGGCCGCGGCCGCCGGTGTCGCCGATCAGCGGCAAGCGGCAGGACACCACCCAGGTCTACGGCATCGACGAGCTGTACGACTTCAACGACCTGCTGCACGAAATCTACGACACCTGCGTGGCGCAGGGCATCCCGGTCGACAGCCTGGTCTCGGAATACGCACCGGGGCAGTACGAGATCAATCTGCGCCATGTCGACGACCCGCTCGAGGCCTGCGACGACGCGGTGCTGTTCAAACGCGTGGTCAAGTCGGTCGCGGCCAAGCACGGGGTCGAGGCTACCTTCATGGCCAAGCCCTATCCGGACCAGGCCGGCAGCGGCTTCCACATCCATATGAGCCTGCTGGACGCGGCCGGCGCCAGCCTGTTCGCCGCGGAGGACCCGCATGGCACCCCGATGCTGCGCCACGCCATCGGCGGCCTCGGCGCCACCATGGCCGAGGGCATGGCGGTGTTCGCCCAGAACCAGAACGCCTTCCGCCGGTTCCAGCCGAACTCCTACGTGCCGCACGCTCCGACCTGGGCCGCCAACAACCGCAGCGTGTCGCTGCGCATCCCGCCGGGCAAGCCGAAGGACCGCCGGGTCGAGCACCGCGTCGCCGGCGCCGACAGCAACCCCTATCTGGTGGTCGCGGCGGTGCTGGCCGGGGCGCATCACGGCATCAAGCGGCAGATCGATCCGGGCCCGCCGATCCAGGGCAACGCCTATGCCAAGATCGAGCCGACCCTGACCTCGTCCTGGATCGTGGCGCTGGAGCAGCTCGACGGCTCGGCCTTCTTCAACGAGTATTTCGGCCGCCGCTTCCTCGACATCTACCTGGCCCTGAAATGGGCCGAGCGGGACAAGTTCTTCTCCCAGATCAGCCAGCTCGAATACGACTGGTACCTGAGCAAGGTCTAGGCCCGGCTGCGGCGTTCCTGGCCGGCCGCGTCCACCGCCGGCCGGGGCCGCCGCTTCGGCGCCTCCCGCGGCGCGGCGGCAGCCGGCTCGGCCCGGCGGCGCTGCCGCTTGGCCTTGTGGTCGTTCAAATAGATATCGAGCAGCTCGGCCAGCCGCTCCTGATTGCCGGCGGTCATCTCCTCGCGGGTGGCGAAGGCCAGCTCGCGCGCCTCGTGCTCGCCCAGCTGGGTGACCGAATACTTCTTCTGCCGACGCACGCCGTCCTGGGTCCAATAGGCCGTCCAGAAGGCGGAGGTCCCGCCGGGGCGGACATAGCGCGCGACCCCCGGGATCCCGTGCGGAGTGTTCCGGCGCGGCAGCAGCCGCGTCCGCAGCGACCGGATCTCCTGATGATCGGGCAGATGCTCCAGCGCGAAGGCCTCGGCGGCGGCCTTCGCCTTCTTCGAGGACCCGCCATGGGCCAGATCTGAGAAAAATTTGCGCGTGTGCCGCCCGGCGACCGAATACCGCACGAGCCAACCGAGCATTCGCTTTGCGGGGTTGTCAATCCGGCTGACGCGCATCGAGATCTCCATGTTGGTCACGGGGATACTGACACAGCGGGCTCCGCTTTTGCAGCAGTTGTCGAGGCATTAACCATTTGTATGATTTCCGGCGGCGCGGCATCCGCCGCCTGGGCGGGACTCCCCGGCCGGAATCCTTTGAGGACAAGCGAATGCTGGAGCTGCGACCGAACTGCGAATGCTGCGACAAGGATCTGCCGCCCGGCTCGCGGGAGGCAATGATCTGCAGCTTCGAATGCACCTTCTGCACAAGCTGCGCCGAGACGGTCCTGGGCGGCCGCTGCCCGAATTGCGGCGGCGGATTCGCCCCGCGCCCGATCCGGCCGCCGGCGGCGCTGCTCCGCCACCCCGCCTCGACCGTGCGCGTGTTCAAGCCGCAGGGATGCCGGCCGGCCGGCTGAGTCCGGGATCGATTTCGGGGGTGCGGCAACGGCGATCACCACGCCGGTCGACAGGAGGCTTGCGTCTGGATTTTAATTGTTATGATATAACATTAAAATCACCGGACGAGAGCCATGCCAGACCAGCCGCACCAGACCCTCGAACAGATCGCCCCCGGCGTCCACACGCCGGCCGGCTTCACCCGCGCCACCGGCGAGATCCGCCGACTGATGGCCGAGCTGGAGGCCGTCGGCCTGTCCCCGGCCGCCCTGGCCTCGGCGCTGCTGACCGAGGCCATGCCGCGCCTGGCCGAGGTGCACGGCACGTCGCGCTGCGCCGAATTGCTCAGCTCGCTGGCGCTCGGGCTGCGGCTGGACGAGGCCGCGGCCGCCCCTGCCCCGCGCCGGTGGGTGTCGTGACCATGCGGCCGGACGCCCGCCTCCCCGTCACCGTCCTCTCCGGCTTCCTCGGCGCCGGCAAGACGACGCTGCTCAACCACATCCTGCGCAACCGCGAGGGCCGCCGGGTCGCCGTCATCGTCAACGACATGAGCGAGGTGAACATCGACGCCGAGCTGGTCCGCGCCGGCGGCGCCGATCTCAGCCGCACCAGCGAGACCCTGGTCGAGATGACCAATGGCTGCATCTGCTGCACCCTGCGCGACGACCTGCTGCGCGAGGTCCGCCACCTGGCCGAGCAGGGCCGCTTCGACTGTCTGGTGATCGAATCGACCGGCATCTCCGAGCCGCTGCCGGTGGCCGCGACCTTCGACTTTCGGGACGAGGACGGCGCCTCGCTGGGCGACGTCGCCCGCATCGACACCATGGTGACGGTGGTCGACGCCGCCAACCTGCTGGCCGATTTCGGTTCGACCGACTTCCTGCGCGACCGCGGCGAGACCGCCGGCGACGGCGACGGCCGCACCCTGGTCGACCTGCTGGTCGACCAGATCGAGTTCGCCGATGTGGTGGTGATCAACAAGATCGACGCGGCGACGCCGGAGCAGCGGCAGATGGTCCCCCGCATCGTCGCCGGACTGAATCCGGAGGCGGCGATCGTCGAGGCGAATTTCGGCGCCGTCGCGCTCGACTCGATCCTCGGCACCGGCCGCTTCGACTTCGACCAGGCCCGCGAGCATCCGCTGTGGTTCAAGGAGCTGTACCAGTTCGCGGACCACCGGCCGGAGACGCTGGAATACGGTGTCGAGAGCTTCGTCTACCGGGCCCGCCGCCCCTTCCACCCGGCCCGGCTGCACGCCGCTTTCCAGCAGCCCTGGCCCGGGGTGATCCGCTCCAAGGGGCATTTCTGGCTGGCGACCCGGCCCGGCTGGGTTGGCGAGATGAGCCAGGCCGGCGCCATCCTGCGGCACGAAGCGATCGGCTTCTGGTGGGCGGCGGTGCCGCGGGAGCGCTGGCCCCAGGATCCGGAGATGCGCGGCATGATCGAGGCCCGCTGGGACCCGGTGTTCGGCGACCGGCGGCAGGAGCTGGTGTTCATCGGCATCGGCATGGACCAGGCGGCGATCCGGCGCGAGCTCGACGCCTGCCTGCTCGACCCGCCGGCCGGCTTCGATCCGGCCGGCTGGGCCGACCTGCCCGATCCCTTCCCGGCCTGGCGCCGCGCGGCATAGCCCGGGGGCCTGCTAAGCCGAGGCCCGCGACGGCGGCTCCGCCTGCCGGAGCCGTTGCTTCGCAGCATAGAGCCTGGCGTCGGCCACGGCGGCCAGCCCGTGCTCGTCCTCGGCATCCTGGGGCAGGAAAGCCCAGCCGATGCTGGCGCCGACCGATACGGTGCCGGTGCCCACCGGGATCGGAACCGCGAGAGCCGCCCCGACCCGCTCGGCCAGGGCCTCGATCTCTCCGGCCTTCAGCTCGCCGCCGATCACGGCGAATTCGTCGCCGCCGACCCGCGCCGCCGTCATGCCCGCAGGCAGCACCTCCGTCAGGCGCTGCGACAGGGCGCGCAGCACGGTGTCACCGGCCAGGTGACCGTGTCCGTCATTGACCGCCTTGAAGCCGTCGAGATCGATCACCATCAGCACCGCGCCTGCCGACCGGCGGCGGTAATCCGTGATCCGGTCGCGCAGTGCGGCGTCGAGCGCGTGCCGGTTCGCCAGCCCGGTCAGCGCGTCGTGATTGGCCATGTATTCGATCTTCTGCTCCAGCGCCTTGCGGGCCGAGACATCCATGAAGGAGCCGACGATGCGCAGCGGTCGCCCGGCATGGTCGCGCTCGACCGTCCGCCCCCGCGCCAGAAGCCAGACCCAGCCACGGCCAGGGGCAGGCCAGCGAAATTCGGCGACGCAGGTCGGCGTCCAGCCGGCGAGATGCTCCTCCAACGCCATCAAGACCCGCCCCTTGTCCTCCGGATGGATCTTGGGCAGCCAGTCGTCGAGCGGCCGGCATGGTTTCTCATCGGTCCGCGCCGCCAGCAAGTCGGCATCGTAGGCGGAGAGCTGGCGGGACGGCAGATCGAGGTCCCAGATGCCGTCATTGGTGCCCTCGAAGGCCAGGGCCAGCCGATTCTCGCTCTCAGCCAGCCGCAGCTCGATCCGGCGGCGCGTCGACATGATGCTGGCCACCATGACGGCGGCCATGGAGATCAGGGCGACGGAGAGCCGGGTCGACAGCAGGATCCGCAGCGGGTCCTCGGCCAGCGTCTGTGACGGCAGCCGGTCGAGACCGAGGCCCAGGGCAGCGAAGATCCACAGCCCGACCAGCGCCGCCAAGACGGTGGTCGCGAAGATGCCGGCCCGCATTGCCGACCAGATCAGCGGCAGCAGCAGATATCCGGTGGTGCCGATCCCGCCGGTGGCCACGCCCAGCGCCGCCATCAGGACCAGCAAAGCCAGGGGACCTGCCAGCTCCGGCAGATCCACGCGGATGGCGCGGGCGAACCAGCCGGCCGGCCATGGCCGCGACGGCAGGGTCAGCGCCAGCGGCAGCACCGCCGCCAGGGCGGCGATCTCCGACATCCACCAGGTCCCGGTGTTCAGCAGGATCTCCGGGTCGCCGCGCAGGGCGAAGCCGAGCGCCGAGACGACGCCGCCGGCCAGGGCCGCCAGGACGCAGGCGACGCCGACGCGCAGCACCGCGGTGGGATGGGCGAGATCCCGGTCCTCCGGCCGCAGCGGCGCCAACGCGACCAGCCCCGCCGCGATCTCGGCGAGATTGGACAGCAGCAGCACTGCTGCGAAATCGATGCTGCGCCCATAGCACAGGTCGGCGGCGACGAACGCCACGGCCACCCCGGCCCAGCAGAGCGGGCTGCGGCGGGTGGGGCGGCGCAGGAACCAGGCGATCAGGGCGCCGTTCGCCGGCCAGAACAGGGCGAGCGGTTCCAGCCCCCGGGTGGCAATGCCGAGCACCGCCAGGACGAAGGTCAGGACCGCCGCCTCCACCACCTCGCGAATCTGCATGCGCACCGGCAAGGGCCATACCCCGGGGTCACGGTATATGGTCCTATTTTCACCCTTCGCTCCGGCCACGACAAGCGAACAGCCGTCGGTGCTGCCTTGGGCTGGCGTCATGCGGGCAGGACATGACGGACCGGGCGTCCGCCCGGCTGGCCGCCCCGGTCCGGACCGGGCTATTGAAGGCGGCATCCGAGGCCATCAAAACCGTGTCATGCAAGCAGCCGGCCATGTCCGCTCCTGGTACGCCGCCACCGCCAACCGCGATCTCCGCTTCCCCTCGCTGGACGGGGATCTGCGCTGCCATGTGCTGGTGGTCGGCGGCGGCTATACCGGCCTCAGCACCGCGATCGAGCTGAGGGAACGCGGCCTCGACGTGGTGCTGGTCGAGGCCCAGCGGGTCGGCTGGGGTGCCTCCGGCCGCAATGGCGGCCAGGCGGTGACCGGCTTCAACAAGGCCATCGGCACCATCGCCGGCTGGGTCGGCCGCGACGACGCCCGCAAGCTGTGGGACATGTCGGAGGAGGCCAAGACGCTGCTGCGGCAGCGCGTCGAGCAGTACGGCATCGATTGCGACCTGCGCTGGGGCTATGTGCTGGGCGCGCTGAAGCACCGGCACATGGAGGAGCTGGAGGCCCATGTCGCCGAATGGGACGGGCTCAGCTACCACCAGGGCCGGATGCTGTCGCGGGCCGAGATCCGGGCGCTGGTCGATGCGCCCGGCTATGTCGGCGGGCTGCTCGACAGCGGCAGCGGCCAGCTGCATCCGCTGAACTATGCGCTGGGCCTGGCCGACGCGGCCCGCTCGCTGGGCGTGCGGATCTTCGAGGACACGCCGGTCACCCGGCTGGACCAGGCCAGCCCGGCGGTGGCGACGACGCCGAGGGGCCGGATCACCGCCGATTTCGTGGCGCTCTGCGGCAACGCCTATCTGCCGGCGCTGTCGGCCGATGTCGACCGCACCATCCGCTCGCGGGTCATGCCGGTCGGCACCTACATCATCGCCACCGAGCCGCTGGGCGAAGCGCTGGCGCAGCAGACCATCCCGTCGGGCTTCGCCGTCGCCGACATCAACTTCGTGCTGAACTACTACCGGCTGGGGCACGACACCCGGATGCTGTTCGGCGGCGGCGTCAGCTATTCCGGCTATGAGCCGCGGCGCCTGGCCGAGACCATGCGCAGGACCATGGCGCGCACCCTGCCCCGCCTGGCCGACAAGAAGGTCGAGTTCTGCTGGGGCGGCCGTGTCGGCATCACCCTCAACCGCACGCCGCATTTCGGCCGGCTGGCGCCGCACATCTTCTTCGCCCAGGGCTTCTCCGGCCACGGCGTGCTGCTGACCGGCATGGCCGGGCGGGTGATGGCCGAAGCGATCCGCGGCCAGGCCGACCGCTTCGACGTCTTCGCCCGGATCCCGCACCAAGCCTTCCCGGGCGGGCGGATGCTGCGCATGCCGGCCCTGGTGCTGGCAATGACCTGGTACCGGCTGCGCGACCTGCTTTAGGCAGACGTCAGTAAGCGGCGGCCCACTGCCGCAGCAGCTCGCGCTCGGTTGCCCGGGCCTGGCCGAGCCAGCGCCGGGCCGGCTGCGACACGGCAAGGACCAGGGGATCGGTCGCCGCGTCGGCCGCGGCGCGCTGCGCCTCGTCGACGATGAAGATGGCGAAACCGAGCTGCCGGCCGCTGTTGGCCGACAGATAGCCGGCCAGGCCGCGGACATAGCCCATGGTGCCGGTCTTCGCCCGCAGCCGGCCGGCCGCCAGCGGCGCCGGCTCGCCGGCACCGGCCTCGGCCCCGCCGTCCGGCCGCTCCGGCATCAGCGCCGGCAGACCGATCCGGTTGCCCTCGATCAGCACCGCGGCCATCTGCACCGGCGAGATCCGGGCGGCGGTGCTGAGGCCGGATGCTCCCGGGATCGAAAGCCCGCTCCAATCCACCTGCGGCTGCTTCTGCGCCCACCAGGCGGCCAGCGTCCGGCCCGCCTCCCCCTGGGTGATGCTGCTGCGGCCCAGCGCCTGCCGCGCCGCCATCATGCCGATCATCTCGGCCGACAGGTTGTTGCTGTATTTGAGGACACGGGTGACGATCACCGGCAGCGTCTCGCTGTCGTGCCGGGCGATGATGGTCCCTTCGGCCGTGCGCGGCCCGATCGCCGGGGCCGGCAGGGCGATCCCGGCGTCGCGAGCAAAGCTCCGGAAGATCTCGGCCGCGGTCGCCGACGGGTAGCGGATCGGCAGCAGGTCGGAGCCCTTGTCCGGCAGCCGCGACGACAGGATCCAGCCCTCATGGCCTTCGACCGGGCGATAGGGCGTGGCCGCGCCCTCGCTGACATCGACCCAGGGCAGCGTGACGTTGCGCCCCTCCGCCACCGCGTCGGCACGGGCGTCGAAGCGCCCCTGCCGCGTCTGCCAGCTCACCCGCAAGGCGTTGAAGTTGACGGCGAGGCCGGTGAGGCCGGGATTGTAGGAGGCCGCCAGGGGCTGCAGCGGGTCGAGGAACGGCAGGGCCTGCAGCGCCGTGTCGTCGACGATGAAGCGGCCGGTCACCCTGGTGATGCCGGCCTGCCGGACCTGGCGCACGAGGTCGGCCAGATCGTTGATGTCGAGGGTGGGATCGCCGCCGCCGATCAGGGCCAGGTCGCCGTTCAGCACGCCCCCCGCGATGGAGCCGCCCGCGGTGACGATGGTGGTGAAGCGATGGTCGGCGCCGAGGATCTCGATTGCCGCCAGCATGCTCGCGACCTTCATGGTCGATGCCGGAATCATCGGCCGGGTCGCCTGCGCCGCGTCGATCAGTTGGCCGCTCTGGGCGTCGAACAGGATGTAGGCGACGTCCCCGGCGGGGAGGCCGCTGCGGGTGGCCGCCGCCCCGGCCTGGGCCCGGGCCGCATCGACCGGCAGGGCGGCCGCCAGCACCAGCAGCAGGAACAGGCGGAACAGTCTCATCATGGGCACGGGCCGGCATCCTCCGCATCGGGTCGCGCCCTCCTATAGCTCCAGGCGCGGCGAGTCGGAAGCGGTGGCGAGGCCGAAACAAGCACGGCCCCGCGAGGGGGCCGTATCGGTCGCTGGGCGGGGGCGGCCGCCGGACGACGGGCCGGTTCGGCTAGTAGGCGCCGGTGCCGGGCAGGAAGACTCTCGGGGTCTTGAACAGGATCACGATGTCCCGCCACAGGGTCCAGGTCCGCACATAGTCGACATTGAGCCGGATCTTGGTCTCGTAGCTGGTGTCGTTGCGGCCGGAGATCTGCCACACGCCGGTCATGCCGGGCCGGGTGCTGTGATAGTAGCGGATCGCCGCGCCCCAGCGCTCCTGCTCCTCCTCGAACATCGGCCGCGGGCCGACCAAGCTCATATCGCCCTTCAGCACGTTCAGCAGCTGCGGCAACTCGTCGAGGCTGGTCTTGCGCAGGAAGCGGCCGATCGCAGTCACCCGCGGGTCCTTCTTCAGCTTGAAGCCGGATTCCCACTCGCGCCGCATCTCAGGGTTCTTCTGAAGAAGATCCGCCAACAACTTGTTCGCGTTGGGAACCATCGTCCTGAACTTGTGGCAGTAGAAGATCTTGCCGTGGCGACCGACGCGGCGGTCGCTGTAGAAGATCCCCCGGCCGGAACGCCGGATCATCGCCGCGCAGACCAGGAACAACGGCGAAAACAGGATCAGAAAGACGATCGACAATACGATATCCATCAACCGCTTCGCCGCCATGCCCACCCGCGCCGACCGGATCGGCGCCTCCGCGGAAATGTCTACGGCGGCAGTATCGACGAGGCTGTCGGACTGCATATTCCTGTACCCCCAGAAAACTGAAACAAAGGAGCAGAACATGTCCCGCCGCCGCAACCGGCAGAACACCCCACCTTAAAATTTCGTCTGACTCCCCGCCCCCTAGTCACTAGGGTCGCGCACGTTATAATTGCCTGAAACATGGCAATTTTTAGTGTGGCCTGGCGGCCATTGAATGCGCCTTCTATGTATATCGAATGCCGCCAGGGGAGACAATCCATTTATTGCCGTATGTTGCCGCCACGAGCGTGGATAGATCAAGGGCAGAGACAGGAAAATTAAACTAATACGAAAATTATGTTATTCAATCCATTGTTTCTAATCATCTTTCCCGCGAAGAAGCCGGGCCACCAGCTCGCTTTCCCCGACCTTGCCGATCAGCCGGCCGTCATCGTCCAGCACCAGGATCGGCTGCCGCGTGGCCTCATGCGCGGCGATGAAACGGCGCATCGAGGCATGCACCGGCATGGTCGCGATCTGCCCCGGCGCCACGCCGTTGATGATGCCGTCGGCGATCTCCAGCGGCCGGTCGTCTTGCAGCACCGCGATCGGCCGGCCGAGATCGTCGACCCGGCAGCGGCAGGTCTTGGCCTTGTCGACCAGGATCGAATCGCCGTCGCGCGGCAGCAGGTCGAGCGGCGTCATCAGCGCCTCGGCCCGCAGCACGTTGAGCGGGTTCACATGGGCGACGAAGTTGGCGACGTAGTCGTCCGCCGGGCGGGTGACGATCTCCTCCGGCGTGCCGACCTGGACGATGCGGCCGGATTCCATGATCACGATCCGGTTGCCGATCTTCAGCGCCTCGTCGAGGTCGTGGCTGACGAAGATGATGGTCTTCTTCAGCCGGCGCTGCAGCTCCAGCAGCTCGTCCTGCAGATGGGTGCGGATCAGCGGATCGAGCGCCGAGAACGGCTCGTCCATCAGCAGGATGTCGGCGTCGGTGGCGAAGGCGCGGGCCAGGCCGACGCGCTGCTGCATGCCGCCCGACAGCTCGCGCGGATACTTACCGGCCCATTTGTCGAGATGGACCAGGGCCAGCTTCTCGTCGACCACCCGGTCGCGCTCGGCCTTCGGCACGCCGCGCAGCTCGAGCCCGAGGCCGACATTCTCGCGGATGGTGCGCCACGGCATCAGCGCGAATTGCTGGAACACCATCGACACCCAGTCGGCGCGGAGCTTGCGCAGGGTGGTCTCGTCGCAGCTGGCGACGTCGACCTCCTGGCCATCGCAACGCACGACCATGCGGCCGCGGGTGACCTTGTTCAGGCCGTTGACGCAGCGCAGCAGCGACGACTTGCCGGAGCCGGACAGGCCCATCAGCACGCACAGCTCGCCCGGCGGAACGGACAGCTCGGCCCCGGCGACCGCCAGGGTGTCGCCGCTCTCGGCCTGGATCTCGGCCCGCGTACGGCCCTGATCGAGCAGGGCCAGCGCCCGCTTCGGCGTCGGCCCGAAGATCACGTCGATGGCGTTGAAATGGACCGCGGGAAGGGTATCGGACATCAATGCGCCCCTCCGACGGGCCGTTCGCTTTTCACCAGACGATCAAGGATCACGGCCAGGATGACGATGCAGAGGCCGGCTTCGAATCCCATGGGGACATTCACGGAGTTGAGGGCGCGCACCACCGGCTTGCCCAGGCCGTCGGCCCCGACCAGCGCGGCGATGACGACCATCGACAGCGACAGCATGATGCATTGGGTCAGCCCGGCCATGATCGTCGGCAGGGCGTGCGGCAGCTCCACCTTGAACAGCAGCTGCCGCTTGGTTGCGCCGAACGCCTCGCCGGCTTCGAGCAGCGGGCTGGGCACGCCGTGGATGCCGAGATAGGTCAGGCGGATCGGCGCGGCCACGGCAAAGACCACGGTCGAGATCAGGCCCGGCGCGACGCCCAGCCCGAACAGGATCAGGGTCGGGATCAGGTAGACGAAGGTCGGCAGCGTCTGCATCAGGTCGAGGATCGGCCGGATCACGGCGTAGACAAGCGGCCGGTGGGCGCAGAGGATGCCGATCGGGATGCCGATTACCAACGACAGGAAGGTGGCGCTGATCACCAGAGCCAGGGTCTGCATGGTCTCGGTCCAGTAGCCGAGATTGAGGATCAGCAGCAGGCCGATCACCACCAGCGCCACCAGCTGCCAGCGCCGGTGCAGCACCCAGGCGAGGACGGCGACGATGGCGATGAAGACCAGCGGCGGCGGCCACAGGAAGACGTCGATCAGCCATTCGATGGCGGTGCCGAGGCCGATCGAGATGGCATCGAAGACGCTGGCGAAATTGTCGGTCAGGAAATCCGTCAGGTGCTTGATCCACAGCCCGAGCGGAATCTTCTGGGACAGCAGCGCGCTCAGTTCGTCCATGCGGCGTCCTTCTTGTTCCGGCCTTTTGGACGACGCGCCGCCTCGGCGGCGGCGCGCCTGTCGAGGAGTCTCAGAGGCCGAGCGACGCCTTGACCGCCGCGAGGCCGTCCTTGCCGTCGAAGGTGGTCACGCCGGCGAGCCAGGGGGTGAGCGTATCAGGGTTGGCCTTGAGATAGGCGGTCGCCGCCTTGTCACGGTCCTCGCCACCGGCGATCGCCTCCATCACCGTCGCCTCCATGTCGAGGGTGAAGGCAAGGTTCTGCAGCAGCTTGCCGACGTTGGGGCATTCGGTCAGATAGCCGGCCCGGACATTGGTGTAGACTGTGGCGCCGCCGAAGTTCGGCCCGAAATATTCGTCGCCGCCGGTCAGGTACTGCAGCGGGTAGTTCTTGTTCATCGGATGCGGCGCCCAGCCGAGAAACACGATCCACTCCTTGCGGCGGACGGCGCGGTCGACCTGGGACAGCATGCCCTGCTCGCTCGATTCGACCAGCTGCCAGCCCTTCAGGCCGAAGGCGTCCTTGTCGATCATGCTCTGGACCAGGCGGTTGCCGTCATTGCCCGGCTCGATGCCGTAAATCTTGTCGCCGAACTTGTCGGCGTTCTTGGCCAGGTCGGCGAAGTCCTTGACCCCGCCCTGGTACACGTAGTCGGGCACCGCGAGGGTGTATTTCGCACCTTCCAGATTGGCCCGGAGGCTCTCGACCGACTTGTCGTCGAAATAGGGTTTGGCGTCGGCGGCCATGGACGGCATCCAGTTGCCGAGGAACACGTCGATGTTCTTGTTCTTCATCGAGACATAGGTCACCGGCACCGACAGCAGCTCTGCCGACGGCTCGTAGCCCAGCCCCTTGAGCACCGCCGAGGTCAGCGCCGTCGTCGCGGTGATATCGGTCCAGCCGACATCGGAGAACCGCACCTTCTGACAGCTCGCCGGATCGGCCGCCTGGGCCGCCCCGGTGGCCAGGGCCAGGCCCAGCACCAGCCCGCTCAAACGCCACGACATCATGATGCGACTCTCCTGTTTGCCCGCCTGTTCGACAATTTTCGTTCGTTGCGGGGCAACTTCTGCCGCGGACCAGCGACAAAGCGCCTCCGCGCGAGTCTAACGATGGCCCGCGCGCCGCCGCTGGCCGATTTCCGGCATGGCATGACGCAAACCGGACTCATTGCCCGCTGCGGCCCCGCTAGCATGCGGCCGCGGCCGGAGGAGTGGAAGCCATGACGACAGAATTCGACTATGTGATCGTCGGCGCCGGGTCGGCCGGCTGCGTCCTCGCCAACCGGCTGTCGGCCGAGCCCGGCAACCGCGTGCTGGTGCTGGAGGCCGGGCCCGAGGACCGGACCTGGAAGATCCACATGCCGGCAGCGCTGACCTACAATCTCGGCGACGACAAGTACAACTGGTACTACGAGACCGAGCCGCAGCCGGCGATGGACAACCGCCGCATGTACTGGCCGCGCGGCCGGGTGCTCGGCGGCTCCTCCTCGCTCAACGCCATGGTCTATGTCCGCGGCCATGCCTATGACTACGACCGCTGGGCCGAGGAAGGCGCCGCCGGCTGGTCCTATGCCGAGGTGCTGCCCTATTTCCGCCGCGCCGAGACCCGGGCCAAGGGCGGCGACGACTATCGCGGCTCCGACGGGCCGCTCAACGTGTCGACCGGCAGCCAGCCGAACCCGCTGTTCGACGCCTTCATCCAGGCCGGGCAGCAGGCCGGGTATCCGTTCACCGCGGACATGAACGGCTACCAGCAGGAAGGCTTCGGCAAGATGGATATGACGATCCATCAGGGCGAGCGCTGGTCGGCCGCCAAGGCCTATCTGAAGCCGATCCGGTCGCGGCCGAACCTGACCATCGAGACCGGGGCGCTGAGCACCCGGATCCTGTTCGAGGGCAACCGCGCCGTCGGCGTCGAATACGCCCAGGCCGGCCAGGTACGCACCGCCCGCGCCGCCCGCGAGGTGATCCTGTGCGGCGGCGCCATCAACTCGCCGCAGCTCCTGATGCTGTCCGGAGTCGGCCCGGCCGACCAGCTGCGCCGGCACGGCATCGCCGTGGTGCACGACCTGCCGGGCGTCGGCCGCAACCTGCAAGACCATCTGGAACTGTACGTCCAGTACGAGTGCAAGCAGCCGATCACCCTCTACAGCGTCGAAAATCCGCTGTTCAAGGCGAAGGTCGGGGTGGAGTGGTTCCTGTTCCGCAGCGGTCTTTGCAGCTCGGCCCATCTCGAGGCCGGCGGCTTCATCCGCTCGCGCGCCGGCATCCGGCACCCGGACATCCAGTACCATTTCCTGCCGTCGGTGGTGAACGACCACGGCCGCAAGCCGGGCGACCGGCACGCCTTCCAGGCCCACGCCGGCACCATGCGCGCCACCTCGCGCGGCTGGGTCGAACTGCGCTCGGCCGACCCGCGGACCAAGCCGATCCTGCAGCCGAACTACCTGACCACCGAGGACGACCGCACCGACATGCGGGCCTGCGTCAGGCTGACCCGCGAGATCTTCGCTCAGAGCGGCTTCGACCCTTATCGCGGCCCCGAGATCGCGCCCGGCGCTTCGGTGCGCACCGATGACGAGATCGACGCCTTCGTCCGGGCCAAGGCCGACAGCGCCTACCACCCGTCCTGCACCTGCAAGATGGGCGTCGACGAGATGGCGGTGGTGGACCCCGAGACCCGGGTGCGCGGGCTGGAGGGGCTGCGGGTGGTCGACGCCTCGATCATGCCCTCGATCGTCAGCGGCAACCTGAACGCCCCGACCATCATGATCGGCGAGAAGGCGGCCGACATCATCCTGGGCCGCACGCCCTTGCCGCCGTCGAACGCCCCGGTCTACGAAGCGCCGAACTGGCGGACGGCGCAGCGCTGAAACAGGAGAAAACCATGGCCATCGGGCTGCATATCGGCGGACAGGCGGTCGCGGGCAGCGGCACGCCCTTCGACACGATCAACCCGGCGACCGGCCGGGTGATCGACCGGGTCGCCGCCGCCTCCCCCGCCGATGTCGACCGCGCCGTGGCCGCCGCCAAGGCCGCCTTCGACGGCTGGGCCGGCATGACCGGCACCCAGCGCGGCCGCATCCTGCGCGAGGCTGTACGCCTGCTGCGCGCCAACCGCGACCGGCTGGCGCGGATGGAGGTCGAGGACACCGGCAAGCCGATCGCCGAGGCGCTGTCGGTCGACATCGATTCCGGCGCCGACGCGATCGAGTATTTCGCCGGGCTGGCGCCGTCGCTGCACGGCACCCATCACGATTTCGGCCGCGCTTTCGCCTACACCCGGCGCGAGCCGCTGGGCGTGGTCGCCGGCATCGGCGCCTGGAACTATCCGATCCAGATCGCCTGCTGGAAATCCGGCCCGGCGCTGGCCTGCGGCAACACCATGGTGTTCAAGCCGTCCGAGCTGACGCCGATGACGGCGGTGGCGCTGGCGGAAATCTTCGCCGAGGCCGGCCTGCCGCCGGGCGTGTTCAACGTGGTCCAGGGCAAGGGCGAGGTCGGCCAGGCGCTGGTCACCCATCCCGACGTCGCCAAGGTGTCGCTGACCGGGTCGGTGCCGACCGGCCGCAAGGTCGCGGCGGCCGCTGCCGGGGCGATGAAGCACGTGACCATGGAGCTGGGCGGCAAGTCGCCGCTGATCATCTTCGCCGACGCCGATGTCGAGAACGCGGTGAAGGCGGCGATGATGGCCAATTTCTACACCCAGGGCGAGATCTGCTCGAACGGCACCCGGGTGTTCGTCGAGGCGCCGCTGCACAACCGCTTCATGGACCTCCTGCTGGCCCGCACCGAGAAGATGCGGATCGGCGACCCGATGGACCCGGCGACCCAGGTCGGCGCCCTGATCTCGGCCGACCACCGGGCCAAGGTGCTGGGCTATGTCGAGGCCGGGGTGAAGGCCGGTGCCCGCCTGGTCTGCGGCGGCCGGCCCCCGGCCGACCCGGCCCTGGCCGGCGGCTATTTCGTCGAGCCGGCGATCTTCGACGCCTGCCATGACGACATGGCGATCGTGCGGGAGGAGATCTTCGGCCCGGTGATGACGGTGCTGACCTTCGCCGACGAGGACGAGGCGGTGCGCCGCGCCAACGCCACCGAGTACGGCCTGGCCGCCGGCGTCTTCACCCGCGACCTGGCCCGCGGCCACCGCGTCGTCGCCCGGCTGCAGGCCGGCACCTGCTGGATCAACAATTACAACATCACCCCGGTCGAGATCCCGTTCGGCGGATACAAGCAGTCCGGCCTCGGCCGCGAGAACGGCCTCGCCGCGCTGGAGCACTACACCCAGCTGAAGAGCGTCTATGTCGAGACCGGGAATGTCGACAGCCCGTATTGAGCCGTCGCCGGCCACCGCCGCCGACCGAGAAGCGCCGAGGGGTGGCGGACCAGCATGTACCGCCAGGCCCGGGCCATCAGCATCTGGAAGCGGCTGTCCCGGATCAGCATGATCCGCTGGCTGGGCAGATCGAGAAACCCATCGGCGCTGGCGCTGTTCGCCGCCCAGACGGCATCCAGACGGCCTGCCTTCATGGCGGCGCGGAAGAACCGTGTCTGCCAATGGTCGTCGCCCTGGGTGTTGGCCAACACCCGTTCAGCTCGTTCGGCCCGAAGCTTGATCTCGCGGGCCGAGCGGATCGGCACATGAAACAGCTCCAGATCCTGCGCCAGGATCTCGCAAGGACCATGCGTGAGCGCGTGCTGTCCCTTGCTCAGGGCCACCGGGGAATCGGCGACGAACCCGACCTTCGGCACCGTCAGGCACACGAATGACCGATCGAAGGATTCGACGGTGGCGGGATCGGTATCGGCCAGCACCGGGGCACGGTACCGGACGCTGAACAGCCCTCGCCCTCGACGATGCCGCTCCGACCGGTCCTGCACGAACTGGACCCACCGTCCGACAAACAGGCCGGGCCTGGTCGCCGCGACCCGAATCTGGGAGACGTCGATACTCCAGAACTCGTCGGCGTCAAACGGAAAGACGATGTTGAATCCTGCAGCGAGCGCCTGGTTTGCGGCGGCGGACATGACCTCTGCCTGCTTCAAGATGTCATGAACGACGCGCTCCACGGTTACCCTGGGATTCGACTTGGCGACGGAGCACAGGAGCTCGAACGTTCCGTCCGACGACTGGTCGTCAACGAAGTGAATTCGATCGAACCCGATCCTCAAGTAATGACCGACCAGAAATGGAACCAGATCTACGGTGTCTCTCAGCATGCAGATTCCACAAATTTTCGTCATAAAAGTTCCTCTGCATATTTATCAAATGATGCAGGCCCGAAGATCGCCGGTCAAATGCGTCGAACCGCACGCGGCAGGCGGATAGGCGTCCCTCGTTGCCCCATCGCGCGCGCCGTGTCGGCCCCCGGCCTTGCCCGTCCAGGCTCTCCGGAGCATAGTCCGGCCGCCTCACGGTGACGGCGGATAGCCCTGGTTCATGAGCAGCTTCCGGATTCGCGACGACACCCCGCACTACACCATCCTGACCAAGCTGCAGCTGATGAGCTGGGGCCTGGTGGTGCTGGTCTGCGCCATCGCCGCGGTCGGGGTCATGCTGTTGTATTCCGCCGGCGGCGGGTCCTGGGAGCCCTGGGCCAGCCGGCAGCTGACCCGCTTCGCCACCGGCTTCGTCGTCATGCTGCTGCTGGCGCTGGTCGACATCCGGACATGGATGAAGCTCGCCTACCCGATCTACGCCATCGTCTTCGCGCTGCTGATCGTGGTCGAGATGATGGGCCATGTCGGCATGGGCGCCGAGCGCTGGATCAATCTCGGGCCCCTGGTGATCCAGCCCTCCGAGTTGATGAAGATCGCCCTGGTCCTCGCCCTCGCCCGCTACTTCCACGGCTTCTCGCTGATCGAGGTGCGCAACCCGCTGGTGCTGATCGTGCCGCTGCTGCTGATCCTGGCGCCGGTCGGGCTGGTGCTGATGCAGCCGAATCTTGGCACCGCCATGCTGCTGATCCTGACCGGCGGTGCGGTGCTGTTCGCCACCGGCGTGCGGCTGTGGAAGTTCGCCGTGGCCATCACGCTCGGCCTGTCGGCGATCCCGATCGGCTGGGAGTTCCTGCACGACTACCAGAAGAACCGCGTCTACACCTTCCTGGAGCCGGAGCGCGACCCGCTCGGCGCCGGCTACAACATCATGCAGTCGAAGATCGCGCTCGGCTCCGGCGCCCTGTTCGGCAAGGGCTTCACCGCCGGTACGCAGAGCCAGCTGATGTTCCTGCCGGAGAAGCACACCGACTTCATCTTCGTGGTGCTGGCCGAGGAGTTCGGCATGGTGGGCGCGCTGATCCTGCTGTTCCTCTACACCATGCTGTTCGTCTACGGGCTGATGATCGCGCTCAGCGCCCGCAGCCATTTCGCCCGGCTGGTCGGGATCGGCCTGACCACGACCTTCTTCCTCTACGTCTTCGTCAATGTCGCGATGGTCACTGGGCTGATCCCGGTGGTGGGCATCCCGCTGCCCCTGGTCTCCTATGGCGGCACCGCCATGCTGACCCTGCTGATGGGCTGCGGCATCCTGCTCAGCGTCTGGATCCACCGCGAGGTGCGGGTCCCGCGCAGCGGCATCACCGACTACTGAGGAGAAAGCGGAGTGACGATCGGCACCCCGTCGGGTCCGGCCCGAATGCCCGCCCCGGGCGTTATCTCGCGACCTTGATCTGCGGCAGGTCCCGGGTGAACGGGCGAAAGCCGACACCGTAGTACAGGCTCCGGGCGGCCGGGTGCGCCGGTGCGCCAAGACAGGCGACCAGCATGCGGCTGGCGCCGGCCGCCCTGGCCAGATGCATGCCGTGCAGCTGCAACGCGGTGCCCAACCCTCGTCGCCGGAAGTCCCGGTGCGTGCCGACGGGCTCGAATTCGGCGGTTCGCGACGACTCGTCCAGCCAGATGATCGCGGTCGCGGCCAAGGTGCTGTCCGGTGCCGCGATCAGCGGATGCAGGTCGGCCCGATACGGCCAGGTCCGCCGGACCCGCTCGAACGCCACCTCGGTGAGACTGGCCGGATGCCACGCGCCCCGATGCGCCTTGACCGCGTCCGCCACCGAGACGTCCGCGGCCGCCAGAAACCGGAACCCCTCGGGCAGCACCGGATCCGGCAAATCCGTCAGCTCCCGTCCATTGAACTGCACCCAGGACCCGTTGTCCGAACCGGCTTCCGCATCGAACTCGTATCCGTGCGCGGCGACGATGGCCTGCGCCGATACATCCGCGGACTGCACCGTCAGCAACCGGTCGACGCCGCCAGCCGCATCGTCGTACCAGTCCAGGATCTCGGCCAGCAGCTCCGGCCGGTCCGGATGCGCCTGCCAGATCAGGTTGGCCGCCTTGGCCTCACGGTACGTCCCGTCGCTGCGCGGGACCCGGTAAGGCAGATGCGCCCACCCCCACGCGGCCAGCCGGCCGTCCACGAACCACAACCGGTGCCGCCAGAACCGGCCGAGCGCGTCGACATCCTTGGCCCAGACCCAGGCCAGCTCGCCAACGGTCGCGTCGCCGTTCAGCAGCTCCGGCCGCGTTGCGGTCACCTGCTGGGCCAGGCCCTGCATCAGTCGGAGTTCGGTCGGGCCAAGATCGTCCATGCGGGCACCTTGGCAAGGCCGGACCGTCCTGTCGAGGGCATGCGGTCAGGAGGGCGCAGACCGAGTCCTGCCGTCCTAGTCCTGCCAGAAGGGCTTGGCAATCTCGGCCTCGACCTGTCGTCTCGTCAGGCCGATATCGTCGATCAGATGGGGATTGGCCTTCGCCATCTGCGCGAGTTTCCGGCGAAGGCATATCCGCTCGCGCCAGGTCTCCACAAGGCTTCGCAGGGTCGCCAGGCTGTAGCGCCGGCACGACATGTCCGCCGCCCCCGCGGGCGTTCCCGGCCACGCTGCCTGATGCGGGGCCGACCCGAGGATATCGTTCATGGCAGCCTCCATATGGGTCGAGGGTCCTGGGGCCCTCGACCTGAAAGAGGATGAATTCTGCAGGACACGAACGGCGTCGTACTTAAGCTCTCCCAAATCGTTTCCAAAAACTTCCGAACGGCCTAAGGATGCGCCGCATGCAGGAATCGCGCTTTGCCTTTGGCCCGTTCGTGCTTGATCCAGGTGTGGGGACGCTCCTTCGGAACGATGTCCCCGTTGCCGTTGGCCACCGCGGGCTGAAGCTGCTCGCGGCGCTCGTCGGACGGCCCGGCGAGATCCTGGCCAAGGCCGAGCTGATGGACGCGGCGTGGCCGGGCACGGCGGTCGAGGAGGGCAACCTCACCGTCCAGATCGCGCGGCTGCGGAAGCTGCTCGGTCCGGCCGCCGACGGCGGTGAATGGATCGCCACGGTTCCGCGCGTCGGCTACCGCTTCACGGGGGCCGTCGAACGGCTCGGGGACGCGAGGCGAAACCCTTTGCCGCTGCCCGGCAAGCCATCGATCGCCGTGCTGCCCTTCGTCAATGTCAGCAACGATCCCGAGCAGGACTCCTTCACGGATGGGTTGACCGAAGACCTGATCACCGACCTGTCCAGGACCTCCGGCCTGTTCGTCATCGCCCGCAACTCGGCCTTTGCCTACAAAGGTAAGGCGATGGATGTGCGCGGCATCGCCCAGGATCTTGGCGTGCGCTACCTGCTGGAGGGTAGCGCGAGACGCGCCGCCGGGCGCGTGCGCATCAACGCCCAGCTGGTCGACGCGGTGAGCGGCGATCATCTCTGGGCGGAACGCTTCGATCGCAGCCTGGACGATATCTTTGCGGTTCAGGACGAGGTCACCGGCAAGATCGTGGAGGCGTTGCTCGGCCGGCTGCGCGCGCCGCCGCCGCGCCATCGGCCCAGCAATCTCGAGGCCTACGATCTCTGCGTGCGGGCGCGCCGGCTGATGGATGATTCGCCGCAGACGGCGCGGGAAGCGCATCTGATGCTGACGCGCGCGGTTTCGCTCGATCCGGGATACGCCGAGCCCTATCGCTGGCTTGCCATGAACCACTGGATGGGATGGGTGCATTCCGGCGGACCGACTGAATCGTCCCGCAGCGTTGCCTTGGACCTGGCGCGCAAGGCTGTCGCGATCGACCCCGACGATGCCGGCTGCCGCTGGGTCCTGGCTTACCTGCTGGCCTATGACCGCAGCTTCGCCGAGGCAGATGCGGAATTCGCCAAGGCGATCGAGCTCGACCCGAACGAGGCCGATGCCTGGGCGGCATTGTCCGACATCGCGGTTCTGGCCGGGCGGGTCGCGGAGGGCCTCGAGCACATCCGCAAGGCGTTCCGGCTGAACCCGCTTCCGGCAAGCTGGTACTATCTGGCGCTCGGCCAGGCGCAGTATGCGGCCGGCGACTACGAAGCCGCTGTCGAGACGCTGCGCCGGGACGAGACGTATCGCACAAGCTCACGCCGTTTCCTGGCGGCAAGCCTTGCCCAGCTGGGCCGGCTCGACGAGGCGCGCGCGGAGGTCGAACTGTTCCTCGTCGGCAACCCGCATTTCACGATCCGCCATTGGGCCGCGACGGAGCCGTTCCGAGACGCTGCGACGCTTGAGCATTTCGTTGATGGCTGCCGCAAGGCCGGTCTTCCCGAGTGACGCGCCGGCGCAGCCTCGGGCAGGCTCGGATCCCGGATGCTTCGACCGGCACCGAAGTGTTCCCGGGGAGCCCCTTCGGGCCGCGACTGTTCCCTCTGTGCAAAGCGGGAGCAGCCGACATGCCTTCAGCCGACACCATCGACACCCTCCGATCGCAGACGCGGCCTGGTCCCGGTCTATCTGCAGGCCGTTCGCGGCGCCACGCCGGTCGAGGCGGGGCTGGAGCTGCTGCCGATGTCGGTGATCTTCTTCGCCGTCTCGCAGGTCTCCGGGCTGCTGCTGCTCGCCTGGATCTCCGCCGGCACCGGGCTGTTCTATGTCGAGACGGCGCTGCTGATCACCGGCGTCGGGCTCGGTCTCAACACCGGCCCGGTGATGGCGGTGACGGTGTCGAGCGTGCCGCAGAAGCGGTCGGGCACGGCGGCCGGGCTGGTGAACACCGCGCGGATGGTCGGCGCGACCCTGGGCGTCGCGGTCCTCGGCGCGCATGGCGGCGACGTCAACGCGCCCGCGGACCGGCTGATCGCCGGCCTGGGGCCGACCCTCCTGGTCGGGGGCTTGGGGGAATGTCTCGGGGCGGTCGCGGCCCTGGTTCTGATCCGTGACGACGCGCTGGAGCGGAAGGCTGGCTGAGAGCCCGAGGGGGCGAGAGCCCGGGCTCTCAGGCGTCACCGCGCAGGGCGGCCTGCAGGCTCTTCAGCTCAGCCAGCAGCACGGTCAGCTCGTCGCGCAACTCGGCAGAGATGCCCTGGGCGCGGCCTTCGCGGCCGGCGCCGGCCAGGAGCGAGAGCTGCATCTCGTCGCGCGGCTTGCCCGGCTTGGTCCGGGTGACCGGGAGGGGATGGGCCGGCCCGGAAGGGGCCGCCTCGCCCGATGCTGCGGCCGGCGCTTCAGCCTCGGCCGATTTGCCTTCCTTCAGCAGGCGCTGCACGCCCTTGATGGTGTAGCCCTCCTCATAGAGGAGGCGCTGGATCCGGCGCAGCAGCTGGACATCCTCGGGGCGATAGTACCGGCGGCCGCCGCCGCGCTTGAGCGGGCGGACCTGGGAGAACTTGGTCTCCCAGAACCGCAGCACATGCTGCGGCACGGCGAGATCGTCGGATACCTCGCTGATCGTGCGATAGGCCGTCGCCGATTTGCGCAGCGGCGCGGGCTTCGCTTCCGATCCTCCCATTCCGGCCATGGCTTACTCGTCGTCGTCCAAGGGAGGATTGGTGCCGTTGATGCGCCCCTTCAGCACATGCGAGGCGCGGAACACCAGCACCCGACGCGGCAGGATCGGCACCTCCTGCCCGGTCTTCGGATTGCGGCCGATTCGCTGGCCCTTCTGGCGCACGCCAAAGGTGCCGAAGGACGAGATCTTCACCGTCTCGCCGCGTTCGAGCGCCTCGGAGATTTCTTCAAGCACCGTCTCAACAAGGTCAGCAGACTCATTGCGAGACAAGCCGATTTCTTGATAGAGCGATTCGCTGAGCTGCGCTCGTGTCACCGTTTCCGCCATGCCGCCTCCCCCGACGGGCAATTGCGAAGAAGACCGTCGAAGGACGGTACCCTCCACAAAATAATCCGTCAATTCCAAAGCGTTGGGCGAATTTCCTCACGGCCCCCGCTGGCGAGGCCCGCTAACTGCTTAGCAGCAGGCTACCAGCGCACCAGGGCGGCGCCCCAGGTCAGGCCGCCGCCCATGGCCTCGAGCAGGACGAGGTCGCCGGGCTGGATGCGGCCGTCGGACACCGCTTCGGCCAGCGCCAGCGGGATCGAGGCGGCGGAGGTGTTGGCGTGCTTCTGCACCGTCAGCACCACCTTCTCCGCCGGCAGGTCGAGCTTGCGGGCGGTGGCGTCGATGATGCGCTTGTTGGCCTGGTGCGGCACCAGCCAATCGATGTCGGCCGGGGTCAGGCCGTTGGCGGCCAGCGCCTCCTCCACCACCTCGGCCAGGTTGATCACCGCGTGCTTGAACACCTCGCGGCCTTCCATCCGGACATGGCCGACAGTGCCGGTCGAGGAGGGCCCGCCATCGACGTACAGCTTGTCCTCGTGGCGGCCGTCGGAATGCAGATGGGTCGACAGGATGCCGGGGTCGTCGGTGGTGCCGCCGCCCTCGACCGCGCGCAGCACCACGGCGCCGGCCCCGTCGCCGAACAGCACGCAGGTGCCGCGGTCGGTCCAGTCGAGCAGGCGGGAGAAGGTCTCGGCGCCGATCACCAGCGCCGTGCGCGCCTGGCCGAGGCGGATCATGTTGTCGGCGATCGCCAGGGCGTAGACGAAGCCGGAGCAGACGGCCTGGACGTCGAAGGCGGCGCCGCGGGTCATGCCGAGAGCGGCCTGGATCCGCACCGCGGTGGCCGGGAAGGTCTGGTCCGGAGTGGTCGTGGCCAGCACGATCAGGTCGAGGTCGCTGCCTTCGACCTTGGCCATGGCCAGCGCCTTGCGGGCGGCGGCCAGCGCCAGGTCGGAGGTCTTCTCATCCGGCCCCGCGATGTGGCGGACGCTGATGCCGGTGCGCTGGACGATCCATTCGTCCGAGGTGTCGACTGTGCGGGCCAGCTCGGCATTGGTGACGACGCGGTCAGGCAGGGCAGAACCGCATCCAATGATGCGCGCGCGGCGGACTGTCATTGCGGTTGTTCGATCCCGATCGGAGCAGTCGTTGAAGCCGTCGAAGCAGCGTCGTCGCCGTTCCGACTGCCTTCGAAACGGCTGAACTCCTGCTTCACCTTATCATTGAAACCGTGGATGACCAGATCGACCCCGACATCGATGGCGTTGGCGAAGCCCTCGCCGTCGGTGCCGCCATGGCTTTTCACGCAGATGCCGTTGAGGCCGAGGAACAGCGCCCCGTTGTACTGGCGCGGGTCGGTCCGGTGCCGCAGCCGGCGGAAGGCGCCGCGCGCCAGCAGGTAGCCGACCGAGGCGAGCCAGGAGGACCGGAAGGTGTGGCGCAGCCAGGTGGCATAGAGCTTGGCCGTGCCCTCGGCGGTCTTGAGCGCGATGTTGCCGGAGAAGCCGTCGGTGACGACCACGTCGACCTTCCCGGCCGGGATGTCGTCGCCTTCGACGAAGCCCTCGAACCGGCCGGGGAATTCCAGCTCGCGCAGCCGCGCTGCGGCATCCCGCACCTCGTCCGGCCCCTTCAGCGCCTCGGACCCGACATTGAGCAGGCCGACCGTCGGATCGACCAGGCCGAGCACCGCCTTGGCGAAGACCGCGCCCATGATCGCGAACTGGACCAAGTTCTCGGCGTCGCATTCGATGTTGGCGCCGAGGTCGAGCATGACGCTCTCGCCGCGCAGCGTCGGAAAAAACGACGCGATCGCCGGCCGGTCGATGCCCGGCAGCGTCTTGAACACGACCTTCGCCGTCGCCATCAGCGCGCCGGTGTTGCCGGCGGAGACGACGCATTGCGCCTCACCCGCGGCCACGGCGTCGATGGCCAGGCGCATGCTGGAGTTGCGCCCGCTGCGCAGCGCGGCGGAGGGTTTATCCTCGTTGGTGATGACGTCGGCGGCATGCCGAATCGTCGACACCGCGGCCAAGGCCGGCCGTTTCGCCAGAAGCGGCGCGATCCGCGCCTCGTCACCGACGATCAGGAAGTGCACGTCCGGATGGTGCGTGCGGGCGATCTCAGCCCCTTCGAGCACCATCTCTGGCGCCCGATCGCCCCCCATGGCGTCGAGCGCTATCGTCACTGGGCCAGAGGCCGCCGGGTCGGACATTCCCTATGCGGGCGCAGTCGATCAGGCGGTCGCCGTCGTCTCGCTGACAACCTCACGGCCGTGATAGTGGCCGCAGGCGTCGCAGACATGGTGCGGGCGGGCCAGCTCGCCGCAATTCGCGCATTCGACATAGGACGCGCCGGCCAGAGCGTGGTGCGAACGCCGCATGTCGCGCCGCGACTTCGACGTCTTCTTCTTCGGAACAGCCATTTGCTTGAACTCTCGATACGAAAAGGCGGCACCGGGGGGAGCCGCCTCAGACGGGCGTTACTTAATGGAAAAGGGGCAACGGGGCAAGGAAAAGCGATCCCTTACCCATCATTGACCAGCCTTGTCATCGCCGCCGCCCTTGAGCACGGCGAAGGGGCGGCGCGTCTCCGTCCCGGCCTCCGGCGGCTCGGCCGCGGGCTCCGGCGCGTCGGGCGAGCGCGGATAGGGGTCGAGGGCGAGCGACAGATGCTGGGCCGCCAGCTCGCCCAGATCGATGCGGCCGTCGGCCAGCGGCTCGACCTCCGCCGCCAGCGGGTCGACCTCGATCTCCGCCTCGTTCCGCCCCGCCGCCTCGGCGAAAACCGCCTCGATCTCGTCCTCGACCGCGGCGGGCACCGGGTCCAGCGTCACCACGCAGCGCTGCACCACCGCGGCGGTCAGCGTGCCGGTCACCACCACGGTGTCGCCACGCCCCGGCGTCAGGGTGAATCGGGCCTTCAGCTCGTCCAGCGCCAGCAGGTCGAAGCGGCGGGCGAGCGCGGCCCGCTCGGCCTCGTCGGCCTCGATGGCGACGGTGCGGCCGCCGCGCGGCAGGGTGTTGACGCCGACCACGCGGCTGAATTCGGGGGTCGTCATCAGGCTGCCTCCATCATCCCGGGCGCCGGGCCGAACCGGACCTCGCCGGCCAGGAACGCCGCCACCGGCTGTGCCGCCAGGCCGGCCGCCTCGCGGCGCAGATAGGCGGCGACCGCCCTCACCTGCCCCGACTCGGGCTCGACCGTACCGTAGAGGTTGCGCCGCAACGCCGCCTCCAGCGCCTCCGGATCGCCGGCGGCCAAGCCGTGATCATAGGCGACGACGCGGCCGTAGAAGCCGCGCCCCATCGCCTTCACCTTCTTGCCGATGCTGAAATCGGTGACGCCGATCTCGCGCAGGCTGAGGTCCATGTCGCTGACCATGTGGTCGAACAGGGCCTGGGCAAAGCCGGGCGCCGGCGGCGCCTCGCGCTTCAGCCGGTGCAGCACCAGGAAAGCGTGCAGGGCCAGCGCTTCGAACCGGCCGTCCAGCGTGTCCGGCACGCCGCAGGCGGTATAGAAAGCGGGGCTGCGCGCCTGCTCGACCAGCTTGACGTAGAGTTCGGCGGCGACGCGTTCGCGGCGGTGGCGGGTGAACAGCTTGGACAGCACGGGATCGATCGGTTTTTGCGCGAAGGACGGCGATATTGGTCGAACTCCACGTGGTGTGCTAGAGGGAAGCCTTCAATTGGGAGCCCTCCGGGGCGCGGAGACATGAGGCGATGACGGAAAGAGCAAGGGTCGTCCGGACCATGGCGGCCGGCCTGCTCGTGGCGGCGGCGCTGACCGCCTGCACGCCGCGGGTGGCGACGCGCGGCAACCTCGTCGAGGATTACCGGCTCGAGCAGGTCCACACCGGCACCAGCACCAAGGCGGATGTGGCGACGATCCTGGGGACACCGACCACGGTGTCCACCTTCGACGACAACACCTGGTACTACATCGGCCAGCGGGTCGAGACGGTGGCCTTCTTCGCCCCCGAAGTGACCAAGCGCCGGGTCCTGCGCATGCAGTTCGACCCGACCACCAGCACGCTGACCGAGCTGAAGGAGCTGAACCTGGAGGATGGCGAGCAGGTGGCTCTGGTGTCGCGGGAGACGCCGACGCTGGGCCGCCGCATCGGCATCCTGGAGCAGTTCCTGGGCAATATCGGCCGGTTCAACAGCGACGGCACCGGCACCGCCACCGCAGCCCGGGGCCGCCCGGTCGGCTCCGGCGGCGTCGCCAGCTCGGTCGCCGGCGGCAACTACTAGCCGCCAGCCGAGGGCATGAGAAAACCCCGGCGCCGCCGGCGCCGGGGTTTCTGTCGTGAGCGCGGCGATCAGTGGGCCAGGATCGCCAGCAGCAGCAGGGCGACGATGTTGGTGATCTTGATCATCGGGTTGACCGCCGGGCCGGCGGTATCCTTGTAGGGGTCGCCGACGGTGTCGCCGGTGACGGCCGCCTTGTGCGCGTCCGACCCCTTGCCGCCGTGATTGCCCTCCTCGATGTACTTCTTGGCGTTGTCCCAGGCGCCACCGCCCGAGGTCATCGAGATGGCGACGAACAGCCCGGTGACGATGACGCCGAGCAGCATCGCCCCGAGCGCCGAGAAGGCGGCGGAGCGGCCGGCGATCGCCTCGATCACGAAGTACAGCACGATCGGCGCCAGCACCGGCAGCAGCGACGGCACGATCATCTCGCGGATCGCAGCCTTGGTCAGCATGTCGACCGCGCGCTTGTAGTCGGGCCGGCTGGTGCCGGCCATGATGCCGGAATCCTCGCGGAACTGGCGGCGCACCTCTTCCACCACGGCCCCGGCGGCGCGGCCGACCGCGGTCATGCCGAGCGCGCCGAACAGGTAGGGCAGCAGGCCGCCGATCAGCAGCCCGACGACGACAAAGGGATCGGTCAGCGAGAAGGCGATCGGCCCGATGCCCTGGAAATACGGGTATTGGGCAGCGTTGGCCGAGAAGAAGTTGAGGTCCGAGGTGTAGGCCGAGAACAGCACCAGGGCGCCGAGGCCGGCCGAGCCGATGGCGTAGCCCTTGGTCACCGCCTTGGTGGTGTTGCCGACCGCGTCCAGCGCGTCGGTGGTGACCCGGACCTCCTTCGGCAGGTCGGCCATCTCGGCGATGCCGCCGGCATTGTCGGTGACCGGGCCGTAAGCGTCGAGCGCCACGACCATGCCGGCGAGGGCCAGCATGCTGGTGACCGCGATGGCGATGCCGAACAGGCCGGCCAGCAGGTAGGTGACGACGATGGCGACGCAGATGATCAGCGCCGGGATCGCGGTCGATTCCATCGAGATGGCGAGGCCTTGGATCACGTTGGTGCCGTGGCCGGTGGTCGAGGCCTGGGCGACCGACTGCACCGGGCGGAAATTCGTGCCGGTGTAGTATTCCGTGGTCCAGATCAGCAGGCCGGTGACGACCAGCCCGGCGATGCCGCACAGGAACAGCGACAGGCCGCTGAAGGTGCCGCCGCCGACGGCGTAGCTGCCGCCGAAGCCGATCACCACCACGGTCACCAAGGCGATTCCGACCAGTGACAGCCCCGCGGAGACGACGAAGCCACGGTACAGCGCGCCCATGATGTTGTTGTTGGCACCAAGTTTCACGAAGAAGGTCCCGGCGATCGAGGCCAGGATGCAGACCGCGCCGATCGCCAGCGGATAGACCATCATCAATGCCATCTCGGGGGCCCCGGCGAAGAAGATCGAGGCCAGGACCATGGTGGCGACGGTGGTGACGGCGTAAGTCTCGAACAGGTCGGCGGCCATGCCGGCGCAGTCGCCGACATTGTCGCCGACATTGTCGGCGATCACGGCCGGGTTGCGCGGGTCGTCCTCGGGGATGCCGGCCTCGACCTTGCCGACCAGGTCGGCGCCGACATCGGCGCCCTTGGTGAAGATGCCGCCGCCGAGACGGGCGAAGATCGAGATCAGCGAGGCACCGAAGCCGAGCGCCACCAGCGGGTCGATCAGGCCGCGGCCGGTGGCGCCGGAGGCGAGCAGGATGGTGTAGTAGCCGGCGACCGCGATCAGGGCCAGGCCGGCCACCAGCATGCCGGTGACGGCGCCGGAGCGGAAGGCAATGGCGAGGCCGGCGGCCAGGCCCTGCCGCGACGCTTCGGCGGTGCGGACATTGGCGCGCACCGAGATGTTCATGCCGACGTATCCGGCGGCACCGGACAGCACAGCGCCGATGATGAAGCCGATGCCGACCGAGATGCCGAGAAGCAGCGAGACGATGATGGCGATGACCACGCCGACCACGCCGATGGTGAGATACTGCCGGTTCAGATAGGCGCCGGCGCCTTCCTGAATCGCGGCGGCGATTGCCTGCATTCGGGCATCGCCCGGACTGGCCGACAACACGCTCCGTGAAGCCCATACGCCATAGGCTAACGCGCCGAGGCCGCAGGCCAGCACGAAGACAAGGACCGCTGACATCATTCTTGAGTCCCTCGCCCCTGTTGATGACGCACCGGCCCGCTTCAGGCCGGCTCCGCTTCTTTTGCGCGCAAACGATGCCAGAGCAGGAAGGTCAGGGCAATCAGCGTGAAATTTCTTTGCTTTGTGGCCGCCGGGAGGGCTCAGAAGGCAGCGATTCGGGCGGTTTGAGGGCGCCTCGAAGCGGCGCCGTGGTCAGAAATGCCGCCAGCCCGTCAGCGACTCGACGGGGCTGCCCTGCGGGTCGAGCAAAAGCACCCCCTGCCCCGCCGCGATCCGGCCGATCCGCGTCACCGCGGTGCCCGCCGCCGCGGCCGCCGCCTCGATCGCGGCGCGGGCCGAGACCGGGGCGCTGAACAGCAGCTCGTAATCTTCGCCGCCGCCCCAGGCGATGTCCTGCAGGGCCGGATCGAGGGCGATGGCGGCGCGGGCGGCCGCGGACAGCGGCAGCAACGCCAGCTCGACCTCCGCCGCCATGCCGGACGCATCGCAGAGATGCGGCAGGTCGCCGGGCAGCCCGTCCGACACATCCATCGCCGCATTGGCCAGGCCGACCAGGGCGAGGCCGAGCGTCATCCGCGGCTCCGGCACGCGATGGCGCTGCGCCAGCGCCTCGGCGGCGTCGGGCGCCAGGCCGGGCAGCCGGCCGAGGATGACGCGCAAGCCCAGCGCCGCGTCGCCGAGCGTGCCGCTGACATAGAGGTCGTCGCCCGGCCGGGCGCCGGAGCGGCGCAGCATCGCACCCCGCGGCACCGTGCCGAAGGCGGTCACCGAGAGCACCGCGGTGCCCGGGGTCCGCACCGAATCGCCGCCGAGCAGGCCGATGCCGTAGAGGGCCTGGTCGGCCGCCAGCCCTTCGACGAAGCGTTCGATCCAGCTCTCGTCCGGCTGCGCCGGCAGGGCCAGCGTCAGGGTATAGGCGAGAGGCGCCGCGCCCTTGGCCGCCAGGTCCGACAGGTTGGAACGCAGCAGCTTCTGCGCCACCCGCAGCGGATCCTCGTCCGGCAGGTAATGGACGGTCTCGACCATGGCGTCGGTGGTGACCACCAGGTCGCGGCCCTGACCAGGGTCGAGCAGCGCCGCATCGTCGGCCAGGCCGAGCGCGCCGGGCGTCGCCCGGGCCAGCGGCCGGAAGTAGCGGTCGATGCGCTCGAACTCGCCGAGCCCCATGGCGGTTCCTAGCCGGCGCGGGGTTCGTCGGGCCGCTGCTCGCGGGCGATGCGGTCGAGCACCGCATTCACCATCGCCGGCTCCTTGCCGCCGAAGAATGCGCGGGTAACGTTGACGTATTCCGAGATCACGATCGGCGCCGGCACGTGCAGGTTGGCCAGCAATTCCCAGGCCCCGGCCCGCATCACGCAGCGCAGCAGCAGGTCGAGCCGGGCCAACGAGAACTGGCTGTCGAGCGCGCCGGAGACCAGGGCGTCGACCTCCTCGCTGCGCACCCGGGTGCCGCGCACGATGTCGCCGAACAGCGGCGCGTCGGGCTCGACCATCGCCTCACCCTCGACCGGCTCGCCGAAGCGGTGATGGACGAACTCGGCGATCACCTTGTCGAGCGGCGTGCCCGACTGCTCGAGCTGATAGAGCGCCTGGACGGCGGCCAGGCGGGCGGCGCTGCGGCGGGCCTTGGCGGAGGGTTTCGGAGTCGCCATCGGTCAGGCCGTGAGTTGCTTGAAATGCCGCTTGAGCTCGATCATCGCCAGCGCAGCCCGGGCGGCGCCGCCGCCCTTGTCCATCTCCTCGACCTTGGCGCGGGCCCAGGCCTGGGCCTCGGTCTCCACGGTCAGGATGCCGTTGCCGATGGCCAGGCCGTGGCGCAGGGCGAGGTCCTGCAGGCCGCGGGCGCTCTCGTTGCACACCGTGTCGTAATGCGAGGTCTCGCCACGGATGACGCAGCCGAGCGCGACATAGCCGTCGAAGCGGTGGGCCGAGGTCGAAGCGATCTGCACCGCGGCCGGGATCTCCAGCGCCCCCGGCACGGCCACACGCTCATAGCTGGCGCCGATCTGCTCCAGCACCGCGACGGCTCCGCGCGCCAGCTCGTCGCTGATGCCCTCGTAGAAGCGGGCCTCGACGATCAGGATGTGCGGCGCCGGCCCCGTAAAGGACACCGGCCGCTGTTCGGTCTTGGCGACCATCTCAGTCCTCCTGGATGCCGGCGATGGCGCGCTGCTCGACCACGGTCAGCCCGTAGCCGTCGATGCCGACGATGGTGCGGGGGTGGTTGGACAGCACGATCAGCTTGCGCACGCCGAGGTCGAGCAGGATCTGGGCGCCGACGCCGTAGTCGCGCAGCTCGTGTCCGCTCTCCTTCGAGGGCATGCCCTCCAGCCGCCGCAGCAGCCGCTCGCTCAGGCTATCGGGCTGCGGCTCGCGGATCAGCACCACGACGCCCCTGCCCTCGCGGCCGATTTCCGCCATGGCCCCATGCAGGATGCCGGCATTGCCGCCATGGACGTCGCCGAGCACGTCGTCCAGCACGTTCAGCGCATGCATCCTCACCAGCACCGGCTCGTCGCCGGAGATGTCGCCCTTCACCAGCACGACATGCTCGGCGTAGCGGGCCTTGTTGACATAGACCAGCATCCGCCAGTCGCCGCCCCAACGGCTCTCGATCGTGGTCTCGAGCTTGCGCTCGACCAGCGATTCCTGGCAGCGGCGATAGGCGATCAGGTCGGCGATGGTGCCGATCTTGAGGTTGTGGAACTGGGCGAACTTCACCAGGTCCGGCAGCCGCGCCATGGTGCCGTCGTCGTTCATGATCTCGCAGATCACCCCCGCCGGGTACAGCCCGGCCAGGCGCGAGATGTCGACCGCCGCCTCGGTGTGGCCGGTGCGCTCCAGCACGCCGCCGTCGCGCGCCACCAGCGGGAAGACGTGGCCGGGCGTGGCGACGTCGGCCGGGCCGCAGGCCGGGTCGATCGCGACCGCGATGGTGCGCGCCCGGTCGGCCGCCGAGATGCCAGTGGTCACGCCCTCGCGCGCCTCGATCGAGACGGTGAAGGCGGTCTGGTGGCGCGAGGCGTTGCTGCGGGTCATGAGCTGCAGGCCCAGCTCATCGATCCGCTTGTGCTCCATCGCCAGGCAGATCAGGCCGCGGCCGTAGCGGGCCATGAAGTTGACCGCCTCGGCATCCGCCATCTGCGCCGGGATCACCAGGTCGCCCTCGTTCTCCCGGTCCTCGTCGTCGACCAGGATGAACATGCGGCCCTGGCGCGCCTCCTCGATGATCTCGTCGATCGGCGAGAGCAGCGCCTGGTCGTCGGGACTCAGCCGGCTGTCTTGCGATCCCGCAGCAGGCGCGCCGTGTACCGCGCCAGCATGTCGATCTCCAAGTTCACGCGGCGATCCGTGCTTAAGCTTCGAAAGGTCGTGCATGACTGCGTGTGCGGAATGATGTTGACGCCGAAGCGGCAGGTCCCGGACGGGGTGTCGGCGACCTCGTTGACGGTCAGCGAGACGCCTTCGATCGCGACCGAGCCCTTGGAGGCGATGTAGTCCGCCAGCTCGGCCGGGGCCTCGATGGTGAAGCGGACGCTGCCGCCCTCGGGCCGGCGGTCGACGATGGTGCCGACGCCGTCGACATGGCCGTAGACCAGATGGCCGCCGATCTCGTCGCCGAGCCTGAGCGAGCGCTCGAGGTTGACCTCGGTGCCGACCGCCCAGTCGCCCAGCGTGCTGCGCGACAGGGTCTCGGCCGAGGCCTCGACCGCGAAGCGGCCAGGTCCGGTCTCGATCACGGTCAGGCAGACGCCGTTATGGGCGACCGACGCGCCGATCTCGATCGTCGCCGTGTCGAAGGCCGTCTCGATGATGTAGCGGGTGTCGCCTCGCCGCTCGATCGCCGCGACGCGCCCCACATCGGTGATGATGCCGCTGAACATGGCGGGCACCCTATGACGAGTGCGGTGTGGTTTCCAGCGAAACCACACGAAACCAGACGCAGCGGACGCCGGTCAGGGTCGCTCGCCGCGCAGCTGCTCGACGAAGTCGCTGAACGCGCCGGGTTCCTGGAAGTCGCGGTAGACCGAGGCGTAGCGGATATAGGCGACCTTGTCGACGCCGCTCAGCGCCTTCATCACCATCTCGCCGATCGACTTGGACGGGATCTCGCTCTCGCCCGAGCTCTCGAGCTGGCGGACCAGCGAATTGACGATCCGCTCCAGCCGCTCAATGTCGATATCGCGCTTGCGCAGGGCGATGCGCATCGAGCGCAGCAGCTTCTCGCGGTCGAAGGGCTCGCGCTGCCCGCCCGACTTGATCACCGTCAGCTCGCGCAGCTGGATCCGTTCGAAGGTGGTGAAGCGGGCACCGCAGGCCGGGCAGAAGCGCCGACGCCGGATCGCGGAATTGTCCTCCGTGGGCCGCGAATCCTTCACCTGGGTGTCGTCGTGGCCACAGAACGGGCAGCGCATCGGTCCCCCCGGAAATGGTTTCGCCCACAGCGAATGGATACCATCCGTTGTGGGCGAACCACAATCTATCGCGTGTCGGGCTGGACGGATTCCAGTCCTGGACGGCCTCAGAGATCCGGATAGATCGGGAACCGGGCGCAGAGCGTCTCGACTCGGGCCCGCACCGCCTTCTCGACCGCCGAGTTGTCCTCGGGGTTGGCGGCCAGCCCGTCCAGCACCTCGACCGCCATCTCGCCGATCTGGCGGAACTCGGCCAGGCCGAAGCCGCGCGAGGTCGCGGCCGGGCTGCCCAGGCGGACGCCGGAGGTGATGGTCGGCTTCTCCGGGTCGAACGGCACGCCGTTCTTGTTGCAGGTCATGCCGGCATGCTCGAGGCTGGCCTCGGCCGCCTTGCCGGTCAGCTTCTTCGGCCGCAGGTCGACCAGCATCAGATGCGTGTCGGTGCCGCCGGAGACGATATCGAGCCCGCCGGCGCGCACCGTCTCGGCCAAGAGCTTGGCGTTGTCGACCACCGCCTTGGCGTAGAGCTTGAACTCCGGCCGCAGCGCCTCGCCGAAGGCCACCGCCTTGGCAGCGATGACATGCATCAGCGGGCCGCCCTGCAACCCCGGGAAGACCGAGGAGTTGATCTTCTTGCCGATCTCCGGGTCGTTCGACAGCACCATGCCGCCGCGCGGGCCGCGCAGGGTCTTGTGCGTGGTGGTGGTGACGATGTGCGCATGCGGCAGCGGGCTGGGATGCACGCCGCCGGCGACCAGGCCGGCGAAATGCGCCATGTCGACCATCAGATAGGCGCCGACCGAATCCGCGATCTGGCGGAAGCGGGCGAAGTCGATGATCCGCGGATAGGCCGAGCCGCCGGCGATGATCAGCTTCGGCTTGTGCTCCTCGGCCAGGCGCTGCAGCTCGTCATAGTCGATCCGGGCGTCGTCGCGCCGGACGCCGTACTGCACCGCGTTGAACCACTTGCCCGACTGGTTCGGGGCGGCGCCGTGGGTGAGATGGCCGCCGGCCGCAAGCGACATGCCGAGCACGGTGTCGCCCGGCTGCAGCAGCGCGAAGAACACCGCCTGGTTGGCCTGTGCGCCGGAATGCGGCTGGACATTGGCGTAGGCGCAGTCGAACAGCTTGCAGGCGCGCTCGATCGCCAGCATCTCGGCCACGTCGACGAATTCGCAGCCGCCGTAGTAGCGGCGGTTCGGATAGCCCTCGGCGTATTTGTTGGTCAGGACCGAGCCCTGGGCCTCGAGCACGGCGCGAGAGACGATGTTCTCGCTGGCGATCAGCTCGATCTGCGTCTGCTGGCGCTTCAGCTCGTCCCGGATGCCGCGCAGCACGGCCGGATCGGTGTCTTCCAGGCGGGCGGTGAAGAGGGAGCTTGCGGCGGTCATCTTGGCGGCGGTGTCGGGAGAGCTCATGGGCAAATCATCCTGGTCAGGCGGTAGACGCGTCGAGCTTGGCGATGCGGTCGCCGTGCCGACCGCCTTCGTAGTCGGTGGACAGGAACACGGCAAGGCAATCCCGGGCGGTCTCGAAGCCGATGATTCGGGCGCCGAGCGCGAGCACGTTCGCATCATTGTGCTGGCGGGACAGCCGGGCGGTGGTGACGTCGTGGCAAAGCGCCGCACGGGCGCCGCGATGGCGGTTGACCGCGATCGAGATGCCGATGCCGGTGCCGCAGACCACGAGGCCGCGCGACGCCCGGCCGTCTCGGATCGCCTGCGCCACGGCATGGCCGAAATCCGGATAATCGACCCGGTCCGGGCCGTTGGTGCCGAGGTCGAGCACCGCCAGCCCCTGCGCCTCGATCACGGCCCGGAGCTGGTCCTTGAGGGCGTAGCCGGCATGGTCGGCGGCGATGGCGACAGTCTTGGCGGCGTCGGTCATTTTGGTCCGGTCGGATGGGGCATGGGCGACCTTCGCATATTTTCCTTTGGAGGGTGAGCCGGAACGTGGCTCAATTCGGGCGCACGTGCCGGTTGGGCCCAGCCACAGCTTGCAGTTGTAGAATAGTCAGCAATTTTCCCATTATCGTTGACACGCGCCATATCAAATGCGACCTCGGCGTCGCTGTTGACGACAGATAGAAAAGGATTTGAACAATGGAGGATCAAGCAAGCATGAGCGGTCGAAGCGCCGACGATCTGGTGCAAATGACCACCCAGATTGTGACATCCTATATTTCCCGCAATACGATCCCGACCGACCAGCTCGGGACGGTGATCCAGACCATTCACGATGCATTGCGAAATGTCGGATCCGCCCCGGCGGCCGCGCCGACGACGGTTGCGGCCAAGCCGGCGGTGCCGATCCGGCGATCGATCCAGCCGGACTACATTGTCTGCCTGGAGGACGGCAAGAAGCTGAAGATGCTGAAACGGCACCTGCGGACGACCTACAACCTGTCGCCCGAGGAGTACCGGGCGAAGTGGGGCCTGCCGGCCGACTATCCTATGGTCGCGCCGAACTATGCGGAACAGCGCTCCGCCTTCGCCAAGAAGATCGGCCTGGGCAAGGCCCGGCACGGCTGATCGTCCGCGCCCAGGGCCGGGACGCCGCAGCGCAAGGCTGGCGGCGCCCCGGCCCCTGTGCTGTTATGCGCCCACGCTTTTGATCGTTTCCGGAGTTCGCCTATGACTTCCGCCGCCGCCACTGCGGCCGCCAAGCCGGCACAGACCGGCCGTGCCGCCTTTACCTGGGAGGACCCGCTCCTGCTCGAGGAGCTGCTGACCGAGGAGGAGCGCATGGTGCGCGACGCGGCGCGCGCCTATTGCCAGGAAAAGCTGCTGCCGCGCGTGCTCGAGGCCAACCGGCACGAGGTCTTCCATCGCGAGATCATGAACGAGATGGGCGAGCTGGGCTTCCTCGGCTCGACCATCGACGGCTATGGCTGCGCCGGCGTGAACTATGTCTGCTACGGCCTGATCGCGCGCGAGGTCGAGCGCGTCGACAGCGGCTACCGCTCGGCCATGTCGGTGCAGTCGAGCCTGGTGATGCATCCGATCTATGCCTACGGCACCGAGGAGCAGCGCCAGAAGTATCTGCCGCGCCTGGCCACCGGCGAGATCGTCGGCTGCTTCGGCCTAACCGAGCCCGACGCCGGCTCCGACCCCGGCTCGATGAAGACCCGGGCGCGCAGCGTCGCCGGCGGCTACAGCCTGTCCGGCGCCAAGATGTGGATCACCAACTCGCCGATCGCCGACGTCTTCGTGGTCTGGGCCAAGGATGACAGCGGCGAGATCCGCGGCTTTATCCTCGATCGCGGCATGAAGGGCCTGTCCTCGCCGAAGATCGAGGGCAAGTTCTCGCTGCGCGCCTCGACCACCGGCGAGATCGTGATGGACGAGGTGTTTGTCCCGGAAGAGAATCTGCTGCCCAACGTCAAGGGGCTGAAGGGCCCGTTCGGCTGCCTGAACAACGCCCGCTACGGCATCGCCTGGGGCGCGATCGGCGCGGCCGAGTTCTGCTGGCACACCGCCCGGCAGTACACGATGGACCGCAAGATGTTCGGCCGCCCCCTCGCCGCCACCCAGCTGATCCAGAAGAAGCTGGCCGACATGCAGACCGAGATCACCCTCGGCCTGATCTCGGCGCATCGCCTGGGCCAGCTCAAGGATGAGGGCAAGGCGGCGCCGGAGGCGATCAGCCTGATGAAGCGCAACAATTGCGGCAAGTCGCTCGACATCGCCCGCCAGGCCCGCGACATGCTCGGCGGCAACGGCATCGCCGACGAGTTCAACGTCATCCGCCATGTGATGAACCTGGAGGCGGTCAACACCTATGAGGGCACGCATGACGTGCACGCCCTGATCCTCGGCCGGGCCCAGACCGGCCTCGCCGCCTTCTGATCACGGTCAGGCCGCGGACAAGCAAAAGGCGCGCCCCTCGGGACGCGCCTTTTTCGTAACCAAACGGCAGGCGGCCTCAGGCCGCGCTGGTCACCGGCTGGTCGGTGGTATAGGCGAGGTTGCCGGACCAGAAGCCCTCGAGCCGCCGCAGCGTGGCGTTCAGCGTCTCGACGTCGCCGCCGCGCAGGCCCGTGCCTTCCAGCGCATCCGCCTGGCGGCTGAACATGGTCTCGAGCTTGGACCGCAGTGCCTGTCCTTTGCTGGTCAGACGAACCCGCGTGGAGCGTCGGTCATGCTGCGACCGCTCCTGCGCCAAATATCCGTTCTCGACCATTTTTTTGACGTTGTACGAGACATTCGAGCCCAGATAGTAGCCGCGGGCGGTCAACTCGCCGATCGTCAGCTCGTCCATGCCGATATTGTACAGAATCAGGCTTTGGACGTTGTTGATGTCTTGGACGCCAAAGCGGTCCAACTCTACCTTGACCACATCCAGAAAGCAGCGATGAAGCCGCTCAATGAGCGCGGTCATGCGGTAATAGGGATGATGCATTCAGACCTCCGACCCACTGGCGCTTTGTACTATCTAGACCGCCGTTCTACCACTCATAAAGCCACTTTAGACAAAATCATCCAAAACGAAAGTGTTGTGAGCAGGACAGGTGTTCACTGCAATTTGCACCGCATTCAGGACGAATTCACGCTAGATTGATGCTTCCGGTTGCCACAGAGGACATTTTTGATCCTCTCGCGGGGAGTTATCAACCCTTAGCGTGCAAACTCCGTTCCCCGCCGGATGCGGCGTGGCGTGGCGGCGCGCCGCACGGAGTTGTTTCCGGTCGAGGCTCCGTCCTAGAGTGCGCCCGCAGATCCAGCCGCCGAGTGACCGATGTCCCGCCTGCCCTTCCCCGGTGCCTACCCGACCACCCGGACGCGACGCCTGCGCACCGACGGCTGGATCCGCGAGCTGGTGGCCGAGACCCGGCTGGGCCCGTCCGATCTGATCTGGCCGATCTTCGTGGTCGAGGGCGATCGCAAGCAACCGATCGAATCGCTGCCCGGCGTTACCCGCTTCGACCTGGCCAGCGCGGTCGAGGCCTGCCGCCACGCCCGCGACCTCGGCATCCCGGCGGTGGCGCTGTTCCCGATGATCGACCGGGCCCTGCGCAGCGAGGACGGCGCCGAGGCCTGCCGCGCCGGCAACCTGGTGTGCCGCGCCATCGGCGCGATCAAGGCGGCGGTGCCGGATCTGGGTGTCGTCGTCGACGTCGCCCTCGACCCGTTCACCAGCCATGGCCATGACGGGCTGATCCGCGACGGCCGGGTCCTGAACGACGAGACGGTCGAGATCCTGGTCCGCCAGGCGCTGGTCCAGGCCGAGGCCGGGGCCGACATCGTGGCGCCGTCGGACATGATGGACGGCCGCATCGGCGCGATCCGCGCGGCGCTGGACGGCGCCGGCCGGCAGGACGTCAAGATCATGGCCTATTCGGCGAAATACGCCTCGGCCTTCTACGGGCCGTTCCGCGATGCGGTCGGGTCGACCGGCGTGCTGGTCGGCGACAAGAAGACCTACCAGATGAACCCGGCCAACACCGACGAGGCGCTGCGCGAGGTCGAGCTCGACCTGCGCGAGGGCGCCGACATGGTGATGGTGAAGCCGGGCCTGCCCTATCTCGACATCATCCGCCGGGTGCATGACGGCTTCGGCGTGCCGGTCTTCGCCTACCAGGTCAGCGGCGAATACGCGATGATGAAGGCGGCGGCGCAGAACGGCTGGCTCGACTACGACAAGGCCCTGATCGAGGTGCTGACCGCGTTCAAGCGCGCCGGAACCTCGGGCGTGCTGACCTATGGCGCCATCGAGGCGGCGGAGCTGCTGGGCTAGCCGGCCGCCAGCCAGTCGCGGATCGGACCGGTCTGGTCGGCCGCCATCAGCGCCGGGGCGTGGCCACAGCCGGGAATGGTGAGCAGCGTGGTGTTCGGCCGCACGGCCATGCGCTCGGCCGTTTCCGAAGTCAGCAGGTCCGACTCCGCGCCGCGGACCACCAGCACCGGGCAGCGGATCTGGTCCCAGACCGTCCACAGATCGACATCGGCGACCGGGCCGGCGAAGGCGGCGGCGATGCCGGGATCATAGGCCAGGCCGAGCGTGCCGTCCTGCCGCCGCCGGGCGCTGTGCTCGGCCAGGTGCCGCCACTGCCCGTCGGTCAGAGGCCCGAAGGGCGCGTGCACCCGCCGCAGATAGGCCTCGAGCTCGCCGGAATCGGCGAAGACCGGGTCCTGCCCGACATAGGACCCGATTCGCAGCAGTGCCGCCTGCGGGATGAACGGACCGACATCGTTCAGTACCAACCGGCGGATCGGCGTGTTCGGCTGGGCCGCCAGCATCATGCCGATCAGCCCGCCCATCGAGGTGCCGACCCAGTCCACCTCCGGCACGTCGAGCCGGGCGATCAGCGCCGCGGCGTCGCCGAGATATTGCGGATAGCCGTAGAGGGCGGGGTTGGCGAGCCAGCTGCTGCGGCCGCGGCCGACCACGTCCGGGCAGACCACGGTGCGGCCGGACCAGGCGAGGTCCGTCGCGAGCCTGTCGAAGTCGCGACCGTTACGGGTCAGCCCGTGCACGCACAGCACTGGCGGCTGCGCGCGATCCTCGCCCCAGGAAACATAAGCCAGGCGGTGGAAGCCGCCGAGGCCAAGCCCAAGGAACTGATGCTCGACCGGCTCCATCTCAGGCCGCCCGCGCCGCGGCCGGGCGCAGCGCGCCGTCCTCGACCTGGACGAAGCGGCGGGCCTCGAAGCCGTTGAACCGGGTCTGCAGCACGTTGGAATAGGCACCGATCTGGCCGAATTCGATCCAGTCGCCCTCGCGGACGTCCTCGGGCAGCGGCGAGGTACCGGGCAGGCTGTCGTAGCTGTCGCAAGTCGGGCCGAACAGGGCGAAGCTGGCCAGCCTGCCGCCGGCACCGCCCGGCCGCAGCAGGCGGACCGGATAGACGGTGCGGAACAGCTTCATGTCGGCCAGGCTGCCATAGGCGCCGTCGTTCAGGTACAGGCGGTGCCCGCGCCGGAACTCGACCTTCACCACCAGCGAGCAGGCCTCGGCCACCAGGGCCCGGCCGGGCTCGCAGAACACGGCGCGGTCGGGGTCGGCCGGCAGCCGGGCCAGGCCGGCGCGGATGGCGGCGACGAAGGCGGAGAGTGGCGGCGCCTCGGTGCCGACATAGGCGGCCGGGAAGCCGCCTCCGACATCGATCACCGGCACCGGCACGCCGGCACGGGCAAGGATGCCGGCGCAGATCGTCAGCGCGCTCTCATAGGCGCCCGGGTCGAGGCATTGCGAGCCGACATGGAAGGTCAGGCCGGCGCGGCTGCCGGTGGCGGCGACGCGGCGCAGCAGCGCCGGCGCGGCCTCGACCTCGGCGCCGAACTTGCCGCTGAGATCGCAGACCGAATCGAAGCGCGGCATGTCGACCCGCAGCACCAGGGTCAGGTCGCGCGCCCCGCCGGTCACGGCCAGGATCTTGTCCAGCTCCTCCTCATGGTCGAGGCAGAAGGTGCGGATGCCGTAGCGGCGATAGGCCAGCTCGACCGCCTGGCGGTTCTTCACCGGATGCATGTAGTGCGAGACGGTGCCGGGCAGCGCCGCCGCAGCCTCGATCTCGCTCAGCGAGGCGACGTCGAAATGGCGCAGGCCGCCGGCGTGCAGCCCGGCCAGCACCGCCGGGTGGTCGTTGCACTTGACCGCATACATCACCGTGCCTGGGAACTGGCGCTGGAACTCCGCCGCCGACTCCCGCAGCACGCGGGGCCGCAGGCAGTAGACCGGCTCCTCCGGGCGAAGGGCCGTGACCATGGCGAGGGCGTCGGCGAAGGACTCCATCGAACGCTCCTGGAACGCTGGACCGCCGCCGGACGCGCGGCACGACTGCATCATCTGGGGAGCGCCGGTCGCTTGGCTAGCCCCCCGCGAAAATAGACCGAAGCGCATCCGGCGCCACGGCTCGACCCTGCGCCTCCATGGCGCCTCGCATCGAATCAGACAGATTATTATAACACAGCACCGCCGCGACCGACCCGGGCGGCACGGAGACATGACCGATGAGATGGCTTCGCCGCGGCGCGATCGCGCTGGCCTGCCTCCTGCTGCTGCTCGTGGTGCTGGCCGGCGCCGGCCTGTGGTGGCTGCGCACCGGGGTGCCGGCCGAATCGGGGAGGACCGTCGTGCTCGACGGCCTGTCCGGCCCGGTCCGGATCTACCGCGACGGCCACGGCGTGCCGACGATCTTCGCCCAGAGCGACGGCGATGCCTATTTCGCCTTGGGCTATCTGCATGCCCGTGACCGGCTGTGGCAGATGGAGATGCAGCGCCGGATCGGCGCCGGCCGGCTGTCCGAACTGATCGGCGGGGCCGGGCTGCGGTTCGACAAGCTGATGCGGACACTCGGCATCTACCGCCTGGCGGAGGCGGATGTCGCCGCCCAGTCGCCGGAGATGCGCTCTGCCCTCGACCGCTACGCCGCCGGGGTCAATGCCTGGATCGACGGCCATCCCGGCGCGCTGCCACCCGAATTCACCCTGCTATGGACCCGGCCGGAGCAGTGGCGGCCAGCCGATTCGCTGGTCTGGAGCAAGCTGATGACGCTGCAGCTGTCGGCCAATTACCGCGACGAGATCCTGCGCGCCCAGGTAATCGCCAGGCTGGGGCCGGAGCGCGCCCACACCCTGTTCCCGGATCTCGGCGCGCTGCCGCCCGCCACCCTCTCCGCCCTCGACCGGGCCGCGCCGATGCTGACGGCGCTGGCCGAGGCGCTGCCGCCGCCGCTCGGGCCGCGCACCGCATCGAATGAATGGGTGGTCGGGCCCAGCCGCACCGACACCGGCGCGCCGATCCTGGCGAACGACCCGCATCTGGGGCTGAGCGCGCCGATCCTGTGGTACATGGCGCGGATCGAGACCCCGACCCTGTCGGTCGCCGGCGCCACCGTGCCCGGCGTGCCGCTGACCATCCTGGGCCAGAACCGGCGGATCGCCTGGGGCTTCACCACCACCGGCGCGGATGTGCAGGACCTGTTCCTGGAGACGGTCGACCCGGCCGACCCGAACCGCTACCGGACGCCGGAGGGCAGCGCCGCCTTCGAGACCCGGAGCGAGACCATCGCCGTCTCCGGCGGCGACCCGGTGACGCTGACCATCCGCGGCACGCGGCACGGGCCGGTGCTGTCCGACCTCGACCCCGGCATGGCCGAGCTGGCGGGCAAGGACAAGGTCGTCGCTCTCGCCTTCGCCGCCCTGGCCCCCGGCGACACCTCCGCCGATGCGCTGTACCGGCTGAATCGCGCCGGCACGTGGCCGGAGTTCCTGGCGGCGATGCGGTACTTCCGCGCCCCGATCCAGAACGTCATCTATGCCGATGGCGACGGCAACATCGGCTTCCTGGTCCCGGGGGCGATCCCGATCCGCCGCTCCGGCAACGGCAAGCTGCCGGCGGACGGCGCGTCGGGTGCCCAGGACTGGACCGGCACGATCCTGTTCGAGGCCCTGCCCCAGGCGCTGAACCCGCCCGGCGGCGTCATCGCCAACGCCAACAATGCCCCGGCCGGGCCGGGCTATCCCCATTACCTCGGCGACGGCTATGACGAGCCCTACCGCGCCCGCCGCATCGTCGAGCTGCTCGACGCCGACGGGCCGAACACGGTCGCACGCAGCCAGGCGATGCAGGCCGACACGCTGACCACCGAGGCGCGCGACCTGCTGCCGCTGATGACCGCGATCGCCCCCGCGGACGACCGCATGGCCAAGGCCCTGGCGCTGCTGCGCGGCTGGGACCTGCGGATGGACCGCAACCGGCCGGAGCCGCTGGTCTACATGGAATGGCTGCGGCGCTTCGCCCATGCCGTGTTCGACCCGCCGCTCGGCCCCCTGGCCGAGGACTATTTCGGGCTCCACCCGGCGGTTCTGGCGACGATCCTGACCCGCGACCCGTCCTGGTGCGGCGACGCTGCGGCCTCGGCCCCGCCGGCAGACTGCACGGCCCTGCTGCGGCAGACCCTGGGCGAGGCGCTGGCCGCGCTGGCGCAGCGCCACGGCGCCGACATCGCCGCCTGGCGCTGGGGCGCCGAGCACATCGCGCCGCTGAGCGCCCAGGTGCTGTCGCGCGTGCCGGTGATCGGCGGCCTGACCTCGCTGGCGATTCCGACCGATGGCGGGCCCTATACCCTGAACCGGGGCGCCACCACGATCACCAATCCGGAGGCGCCCTATGCCCACACGCATGGCGCCGGCTACCGCGCCGTCTACGACCTGGCCGACCGCGGCCGGTCGCGCTTCATGATCGCCACAGGCCAGTCCGGCAACCCGCTGTCGCCGCATTGGGGGGACCTGGTCGCGGATTGGCGAGACGGAAGATACTTGACGTTGTCCGGTGGCGAGGCTGATCTCGCCGCAGCCGGGGAGTCGCTGACGACCCTGCAGCCGCGCCAATGACAGGACCTCAGATGAGCCCCGCCCCGCTGCCGGTCACCATCGACGACATCCGCGCCGCCGCCGCGGCCCTCGAGGGCCAGGTGGCCCGGACGCCGGTCATCCCGGCGCCGCAACTGTCCGGCATCCTCGGCTGCGAGCTGTTCCTGAAGCTGGAGACGCTGCAGCGCACCGGCTCGTTCAAGGACCGCGGCGCCTACAACAAGCTGCGCTCGCTCGACAAGGCGCAGCGCAAGCGCGGCGTGGTCGCCATGTCGGCCGGCAACCACGCCCAGGGCGTCGCCTATCACGCCACCCGCCTGGGCATCCCGTCGACCATCGTGATGCCGACCTTCACCCCCTTCACCAAGGTGGCGAAGACCGAGGGCTACGGCGCCAAGGTGGTGCTGGTGGGCCAGACCCTCGACGACAGCATGAGCCATGCCCGCAAGCTGGTGGACGCGGAAGGGCTGACCCTGATCCACCCCTATGACGACCCCTACATCATCGCCGGCCAGGGCACGGCCGGGCTGGAGATCCTGGCCGACGTGCCGGACCTGGACGACCTGGTGGTGCCGATCGGCGGTGGCGGACTGATCTCCGGCATCGCCATCGCCGCCCGGTCGATCAGGCCGCAGGTCCGGATCACCGGGGTCGAGGCCGCGCTCTATGCCTCGATGAGCGACGCGGTGGCCGGCCGCACCGGCGTCTATGGCGGCGCCACCATCGCCGAGGGCATTGCGGTGAAGAGCCCGGGCGTGCTGACCCGGCAGATCATCGCGGCGCTGGTCGACGATATCGTCACGGTCGACGAGACGGTGCTGGAGCAGGGCGTGCACCAGCTGATGACCCAGCAGAAGCTGGTGGCCGAGGGCGCCGGCGCCGCCGGCATCGCCGGCCTGCTGGCGAATCCGGAGCGCTTCGCCGGGCGCAAGGTCGGCGTCGTCGTCTGCGGCGGGAACATCGACCCGCGCATCCTGGCCTCGATCCTGATGCGCGGCCTGGTGCGCAACGGGCAGATCGCCCGGCTGCGCATCGAGATCGAGGACTCGCCAGGGGTGCTGAGCCGGATCGCCGGCATCATCGGCGCCACCGGCGGCAACATCATCGAGACCTACCACCAGCGGCTGTTCTTCCAGATCCCGGTGAAGCGGGCCGACATCGACGTGGTGGTCGAGACCCGCGACCGGGCCCATGTCGACGTCATCATCGGCAAGCTGATGGAGGGGGGCTATCCGGCGACGCTGCTGAGCGACGTCGGGGCGTAGGGGGCGGCCGGCGCCGGGAACAGGGAACGCATGAAGCGCGTGCTGATCACCGGCATGTCCGGGACCGGGAAGACCGCGGTGATCCGGGAGCTGGTGGCGCGGGGGCATGACGCCCGCGACCTCGACACGCCGGAATGGTCCGAATGGGTCGATGCCGACCCCGCCGACACGCTGACGCCGGGCGAGGGCAAGGACTGGGTCTGGCGGGAGGACCGCGTCCGCGCCCTCTTGTCCGCGCCGCGGGACAGGCCGCTGTTCATCAGCGGCACCTGCGAGACTATGGGCGGGTTCCTACCCCTGATCGACGTCGTGATCCTGCTCTCCGCCCCGGTCGCGACGCTGCTCGAGCGGCTGGCTGCGCGCGGGCCCGACGGCTACGGCCATTCCGCGGAGGACCGGCGGAAGGTTGTCGAACTCGTGGCGACCATCGAGCCGCTGCTCCGCCAGTCCGCCGACCACGAGATCGACACGCGCCGGCCGGTCGCCGCCACCGTGGACGAGATCCTGCGGCTGACATGAGGCCGCGGTGGATTCCGTCCGCATGCCTTGTCATGGCGGGCCGGCATCCGAGTCGCTTGCCGACGATCCGGCACTGTGGTGCAGTATGGGGCATGAGGTTGGCCTCCCGGCCCAGGAGCGCTTGATGTCCGTCATCGACGGCAAGCTCGGTCGTCTGCAGCATTTCTACCGGTCGGGCCCCCTGCCCTGTCCCTATATCCCTGGTCGTGTCGAGCGCAAGCTGTTCACCCGGCTGAACGGCGGCGACGCGCGGGCGCTGAACACCACCCTGTCGCAGGCCGGGTTCCGGCGCAGCCACGACATCGTCTACCGGCCGGTCTGCCCCGGCTGCCGCGCCTGCGTGCCGGTGCGCATCCCGGTGGCGCGCTTCGCGCCCGGCCGCAGCATGCGCCGGGCCTGGACCGCCAATCTCGACCTCAGCCGCCGCTCGGCCCTGCCGATCGGCAGCGACGAACAGTTCGCCCTGTTCCTGCGCTACCAGCGGCACCGGCATGGCGACAGCGACATGGCGCGGATGTCGCGGGCCGATTACGGCAGCATGATCGAGGAAGGCAGCGGCAGCGCCGCGCTGATCGAGTTCCGCGACCCGACCGGCGCCCTGCGCGCGGCAGCGCTGGTCGACGTGCTGGAGGACGGTCTGTCCGCCGTCTACAGCTTCTACGACCCGGACGTGCCGGAGCGCAGCCTCGGCACCTATGTGATCCTGGCCCTGGTGGAGGAGGCGCGCCGGACCGGCCTCGACCACGTCTATCTCGGCTACTGGATCGCGCAGAGCCAGAAGATGGCCTATAAGGCCCGCTTCCAGCCGCTGGAAGCCCTCACTGACAATGGCTGGATGACGCTCGATCCGGACGTGTGAGCCGCCGCCCTTCCCCGCGACGCAGCAGAAGCCGGTAGAGACGACGCTCGGGCCACCGCCGATGCCAATCGCCGGTTGGTCTCGCGCGCGAAAGCTGATATTTCGCAGCAGCGAATTGCATCGATCCAATCAACGGCGCTGAAGCGTACAAGAAACGGGGAGGTCAGATGGGGGCTTTGCTGGGTGCCAGCCGCGTCATCGACGCGGTGAACGGCTGGGTCGGACGGACCGTATCCTGGCTCGTGCTCGCCGCCATCCTGGTCAGCGCCGGCAACGCCATCCTGCGGAAGGCCTTCTCGCTCAGCTCCAACGCCTGGCTGGAGCTGCAATGGTACCTGTTCTCCGCGGTCTTCCTGCTGGCCGCGGGCTACACGCTGCTGAAGGGCGAGCACGTCAAGGTCGACATCCTCTACGGCCGCTGGTCGCGCCACACCCAGATCTGGATCGAGATCTTCGGCACCTTGTTCTTCCTTCTGCCCTTCTGCGTCGTCGCCATCCTGTACTCCTGGCCGATTGTGGTGGACAAGTTCGCCAGCGGCGAGACGTCGGGCAACGCCAATGGCCTGATCCGGTGGCCGGTCTGGGCCCTGATCCCGGCCGGCTTCATCCTGCTCACGCTGCAGGGCCTGTCGGAGCTGATCAAGCGGATCGCCATCCTGTCGGGCCGCATTCCCGACATCGTCCAAGCGCACGGCCACGAGGCCGACCCGCTCTGAGCCGGCCCACCAGCACCTGAAAGCTTGTCCGCATGTCGCAGTTCCTGATCGAGAACATGGCGCCGCTCATGTTCGCCGCGCTGGTGGTCGTGCTGCTGCTCGGCTACTCGGTCGCCTTCTCCCTGGCCGCCGTCGGCTTCGTGTTCTATCTGGTCGGCGTCGAGCTCGGCGTCCTGCAGTTCAACCTGCTCGGGGCGATCCCGGACCGGTTCTACCAGCAGATGGAGAACGAGACGCTGCTGGCGATCCCGTTCTTCACCTTCATGGGGCTGATCCTCGAACGCAGCGGCATGGCCGAGGACCTGCTGGACACGATCGGCCAGCTGTTCGGCCCGGTCCGCGGCGGCCTGGCCTATGCGGTGATCTTCGTCGGCGCCCTTCTCGCCGCCACCACCGGCGTGGTCGCTGCCTCGGTGATCTCGATGGGGCTGATCTCGCTGCCGATCATGCTGCGCTATGGCTATGACCGGTCGCTCGCCTCCGGCGTCATCGCCGCCTCGGGCACGCTGGCGCAGATCATCCCGCCCAGCCTGGTGCTGATCATCATGGCCGACCAGCTCGGAAAGTCGGTCGGCGACATGTATAAGGGCGCGCTGCTGCCGGGCCTCATCCTGACCGGCCTCTACACCGGCTACATCCTGATCATGACGATCATCCGGCCGAACAGCGCGCCGGCGCTGCCACTCGAGGCGCGGACGCTGCGAGGCCTGGCGCTGGCTGGCCGGGTTGTCACCTCGCTGATTCCGCCCCTGGTGCTGATCTTCCTGGTGCTGGGCACGATCTTCCTCGGCATTGCCACGCCGACCGAGGGCGGGGCCATGGGTGCGGTCGGGTCGCTGGTACTGGCAGCGCTCAACCGGCGCCTGAATTGGACGATGATCCGCCAGGCGCTGGACACCACGACCAAGCTGTCCGCCTTCGTGCTGTTCATCCTGCTCGGCGCCCGCGTCTTCTCGCTGACCTTCTACGGCGTCGGCGGCAATCTCTGGGTCGAGCACCTGATGACCTCGGTGCCGGGCGGCGTCATCGGCTTCCTGATCGTCGCCAACCTCCTGGTCTTCGTGCTGGCCTTCTTTCTCGACTATTTCGAGCTGGCCTTCATCATCGTGCCGCTGCTGGGGGCCGCGGCCGCCAGCTTGGGCATCGACCTGATCTGGTTCGGCGTGCTGCTGGCGGTCAACATGCAGACCTCCTTCATGCACCCGCCCTTCGGCTTCTCGCTGTTCTACCTGCGCTCGGTGGCCCCGAACCGGGCCTATCGCGACAAGGTCACGGGGCGGACGATCGCGCCGGTGACGACGGGCCAGATCTATATGGGCGCCATTCCCTTCGTGGTGATCCAGGTCCTGATGGTCGCGATCGTGATCGCCTTCCCGGGGCTGGTGACCCACTACAAGTCGGGCCAGGTCGAGGCCGATCCGACCTCGATCAACATCAACGTGCCGATGCCGGGCGTCGACGGCGCCAATCCGTTCGGCGCCCCGGCCGCGCCCGATTTCGGCACCCCGCCGCCGCCGGATTTCGGCGCCCCGCCGGCTCCCGGCGGCCAGCCCGCGCCCACTCCAGCTCCAGCCCAGCCCGGCGACCCGCTGCCCCCGCCCGACTTCAAGTAACCAAGAGAAAGGGCCGGTCCCGCAAAGGACCGACCCCTCTTCCGTTCAGCGAACGGTCGGGTTACTTCCCGGCCGCCTGCTGGGCGTAGACGTAGCTGTCATAGGTGTATTCGGCGACGCGGAACCACTGATAGGCCTCGCCGCGGAACTTCTTCCAGGGCTCATAGATCGCCTTCCAATTGGCGTTCGAGGCCGACAGCTCGTCATAGAGCTTGAAGGACTCGACATAGGCGGCGTCGAGCACGTCGCGCGGCAGCGGGCGCAGTTGCACGCCCTTGCCGACCAAGCTGCGGATCGCCGCGATGTTCTTCACGTCGTACAGCGCCAGCATGTTGAAGTTGGCAATCTCGGTGGCCACCGCCAGCGCCTTCTTGTAGCTGTCCGGCAGGGCCTCGTACTTCTCCTTGTTGAACAGGAAATGCACGGTCGGGCCGCCTTCCCAGAAGGCCGGGTAGTAGTAGAACTTGGCGACCTGGTAGAAGCCGAGCTTCTCGTCGTCATAGGGGCCGACCCATTCGGTGGCGTCGATCGTGCCCCGCTCCAGCGCCGGGTAGATGTCGCCGCCGGCGATCTGCTGCGGCACCACGCCGATGCGCTCGACCACCCGGCCGGCGAGGCCGGCGATGCGCATCTTCAGGCCCTTCACATCGGCCAGCGACTTGACCTCGTTGCGGAACCAGCCGCCCATCTGGGTGCCGGTGTTGCCGCCGGGGAAGCCGACCACGCCGTAATTGCCGAAGAAGGTGTTCAGCAGCTCGTTGCCGCCGCCGTGATACAGCCAGGCGTTCTGCTGGCGGGCGTTCAGTCCGAAGGGCAGCGCCGAGCCGATGGCGAAGGTCGGGTCCTTGCCGACATAGTAGTAGGCCACGGTGTGCGCCGCCTCGACCGTGCCGTTCTGGGTGGCGTCCAGCGCCTGCAGGCCGGGCACCAGCTCGCCCGCCGGGAAGACCTGGGTCTGGAACTTGCCGTCGGTCAGGTCGGACAGCGTCTTCGACAGCACGTCGGCGCCGCCATAGATGGTGTCGAGCGACTTCGGGAAGCTCGACGCCAGACGCCATTTGACCTCGGGCTTGTCCTGCGCGATCGCCGGCGCCGCCAGCGGCGCGGCCGCCAGGCCCACCCCCGCGGTCGCGATGAAATTCCGCCGCTTCATATACGGGCTCTCCCCCCTGTTCGCATCGAGCGTGGTTTCCGCAAGCCGCCGCGGTCGTCCGCCGCGGCGCTGCTGCCATCTAATGAAACTCGGAGATGGGACGCAACGACGCAGAAGCGGCGTTGCGTCCTTTTGGTCTCAGGCGCCGCGGCGCTGGGCCAGGCCGTCGATCTGGGCCAGCAGCAGGCCGGCCAGGGCGCCCTTGAGGATTGCCGCCGGGATGAACGGCACCAGGCCGGCAGAGATCGCCGCCGCCGGGCCGACCAGCACGGCGAGCCAAGCGACGCCGGTGATGAAGGGGATCAGCGAAGCGACGGCGATGGCCGCGGCCATGCCGACGAGGCTGCGGGTCCAGCCGCGCTCCACCGCCAGGCCCATCAGCGCGGCCGAGGCCACGAAGCCGACGAGGTAGCCCGCGGTCGGGCCGGCGAAATAGGCCGGGCCGGCGGCGAGGCCGGCGAAGACCGGCAGGCCGGCGAGGCCCTCGGCCAGATAGGCCAGCATGGTCAGGCCGCCGAGGCGCCAGCCAGTGGCGCCGCCGATCAGCAGCACCACCGCGGTCTGCATCGTCATCGGCACCGGGTAGAACGGCACCTGGATCTTGGCCGACAGCGCCATCAGCGCCGTGCCCAGCACCACTAGCACGGCAGAGCGCAGCAGGCCCGACTGGCCGTCGGCGCGCCACAGCGAGAGCATCGGGGGAAGGGTGCGGGTGGTCATGTCAGGACTCCGGTTGTCTTCTTCTGAAGTCGTCATCCCCGCGAAAGCGGGGATCTCTCGCCAGTTCTACCCGAAGAGATTCCCGCTTGCGCGGGAATGACGATAGAGGGGTTGGTTTTATGAGAACCTGTTGTTCTGCGGGAAGCCGCGCGGCGGCAGGTTGCCGGTGCGGCCGCGGGCGGTGACCGGGATCTCCGGCTCGGTCCGGGTGCGGCCGCCGCCCATCTGCCAGATCAGCCCCTCCTCGCGCTTGAAGGTGGTCAGGTCCGACAGCGCGGCGCCGTGGTACTTCTGCAGCGTCACGCCCTTGCCGCGCGACATCTCCGGCAGCTCGGACAGCGGGAAGCACAGCAGGCGCCGGTTGGTGCCGACCACCGCCACGGTGTCGCCGGTGATCGGGCGGCAGACCGCCGCCTTGGCGCCGTCGTTCAGGTTCAGCACCTGCTTGCCGGCCCGGGTCTGGGCGATCACGTCGCTCTCCGGCACCACGAAGCCGCGGCCGTCGGTCGAGGCCAGCACCAGCTTGCGGCCCGGCACATGGGCCAGCAGCGCGACGATGTCGGCATCGTTGGCGAGGTCGACCATCATCCGCACCGGCTCGCCGAAGCCGCGGCCGCGCGGCAGCTTGTCGGCCCCCAGCGTGTAGAAACGGCCGTCGCTGCCGAACAGCAGGATCTTGTCGGTGGTCTCGGCCTGCAGCACGAAGCCTTCGGCGTCGCCGTCCTTGTACTTGATCTCGGCCGGCTCGAGGCCGTGGCCGCGCAGGGCCCGGATCCAGCCCTTCTCCGACAGGAATACGGTGATCGGCTCGCGCTCGATCTGCGGCTCGATCGAGACCACCACGGCCGAGGGCGGCTCGCCGATCTTGGTGCGGCGGCGGCCGAGCTCGGTGTCCTGGCCGAAGCGCTTCTTGATCTGCCCGATCTCGGCCGCGATCGATTTCCAGCGCTTGCCCTCGTCGGCCAGCAACGCCAGCAGGTCGTCGCGCTCGCCCGACAGGCCGTCGAACTCGCGCCGGATCTCCATCTCCTCGAGCTTGCGCAAGGACCGCAGCCGCATGTCGAGGATGGCGTCGGCCTGCAGCTCGGTCAGGCTGAAGCGCGCCATCAGCCCCTGCTTCGGCTCGTCCTCCTCGCGGATGATGCGGATCACCTCGTCGAGGTCGAGGAAGACGATCAGGTAGCCGCTCAGGATCTCCAGCCGCCGCTCGATCTTGGCCAGCCGGTGGCGCGACCGCCGCTCCAGCACCTCGTGCCGGTGGTCGAGGAAGGCGCGGCAGACATCCTTCAACCCCATGACCCGCGGGACGTTGGCGGCGTCCAGCACATTCATGTTCAGGCTGAAGCGGGTCTCCAGCTCGGTCAGCCGGAACAGCTGCTCCATCAGCATGTCGGCTTCGACATTGCGGCTCTTCGGCACCAGGATGATGCGGACATCCTCGGCCGATTCGTCGCGCACATCCTCCAAGGTCGACAGCTTCTTGGCGGTGACGATCTCGGCCAGCTTCTCGATCAGCCGCGACTTCTGCACCTGGTACGGGATCTCGGTGACCACGATCTGGTACAGGCCGAGCGGCTGCTTCTCGATCTCCCAGCGCGCCCGGACGCGGAAGGCGCCGCGGCCGGTGGCGTAGGCCTCGCGGATCGCCGCGGCGGATTCGACCAGCTCGCCGCCGGTCGGGAAGTCCGGGCCCTGGACCACGGTCAGCAGGTCGTCGACCGTGGCCGCGGGTCGCTTGATCAGAATCTGCAGCGCGTCGCAGATCTCGCCGACATTGTGCGGCGGGATCGAGGTCGCCATGCCGACCGCGATGCCCTGGCTGCCATTGGCCAGCAGGTTCGGGAAGGCGGCCGGCAGCACCACCGGCTCGCGCCCTTCGCCGTCATAGGTCTCGCGGAAATCGACCGCGTCGTCGTCGATCCCTTCCAGCAGCGCCTCGGCGACGGCGGTCAGCCGGGCCTCGGTGTAGCGCATCGCCGCGGCGTTATCGCCGTCGATGTTGCCGAAATTGCCCTGGCCGTCGACCAGCCGGTAGCGCTGGGCGAAGTCCTGCGCCATGCGCACCAGCGCGTCGTAGATCGAGGCGTCGCCATGCGGGTGGTACTGACCGATGACGTCGCCGACCACACGGGCCGATTTCTTCGGCGGCGTGGTCGAGGCCAGGCGCAGCTGCCGCATCGCGTAGAGCAGCCGGCGGTGCACCGGCTTCAGCCCGTCGCGGACATCGGGCAGCGAGCGCGAGGTGATGGTCGACAGCGCGTAGTTGAGATATCGGGTGCTCAGCGCGTCGTGCAGCGGCACCGGCAGGATCGACTCGGAAGGCTTGCTGGTCATGTCCGTGATTCTAGCGCAACGGCGCGGCCGACCGAAGCGCGCTTCGACGGTACGCCTCGACAAACCGGGTCCGCGCCTCGGGCGGCGCCTTCCCGGCCTGGGCGAAGAGGTGGCGGTCGACGAAATGCCCGGTCAGGGCCAACCCCTCGGCCATCGCGGCGGGGGTCGGCGGCTCGCGCCCGGTCAGGAATCCGGGCAGCGGCAGCAGCCGGTCGCGATACGGCCCGGCGGCGGAGAGCGACACCGCCCTGCCCGTCCGCGGGCTGATGAAGGCGAGATGGTCGTTGCTGCCGGTCACGGCGCAGCGCGAGACGTCGAGGCCGAAGCCGAGCACGCCGAGCAGCCCGACCTCCCACTGCACATAGGCGGCGTCCCAATGCGGCGTGGTCAGCGTGTCGAGGAAGGCCAGCGTGCCGTCATAGACCGCCGGCAGCGGCTGCCGCTCGGCCAAAGCGGCGTCGAGCACGGCGCAGGCCGAGACCAGGGCCAGGAGCCGCAGCGGCTCGTCCATGATCGCGGCGGCCGGGGTGCGGTCGACCTCGATCGTCCAGGTGCCGAGATGGTCGGCTAGCCGGCCGCGCCACTGCGCCGAGACCAGCGTGCCGGGCGGCAGCTGGGCCCGCCGGCGCTGGCCGTGGACGACGCCCAGATGCCGGCCGTGCTCGCGGGTCAGCACGCCGGTGATCAGCGCCGCCTCGCCATGCGGGCGGACGGTCAGGACGATGCCGTCGTCGCGCCAGTCCACATCATGCCCCGTCCAAGCTCATCCCGACCGTATAGCACGAAACGGGAACATCTGAACCTGTGGATTGAGCGCCCCCTCTTCCTGTCATGCCCGGGCTTGACCCGGGCATCCAGGGAATGTCGATGCCGCTCTGGGTGGCCCCTGGATTGCCGCGTCAAGCGCGGCAATGACAGGAGAGGTTTCGGTCAGGCGTCGTAATCAAGCCCCCAGACTGAGTACCGCGCCGGGTCGTCGAGCCAGTTCTCGCGCACCTTGACGAACAGCGACAGGTGCACGCGCTGCTCGGTGATCTCCTCCAGCTCCAGCCGGGCGGCGGTGCCGATCGCCTTGATCATCTGGCCACCGCGCCCGAGCACGATCGCCTTCTGGCCGTCGCGCTGGACATAGATGATCTGGGAGATGCGGACGCTGCCGTCCGGCTGCTCCTCCCAGTCCTCGGTCTCGACCGCGACCGCGTAGGGCAGCTCCTGCTGCAGCCGCAGGAACAGCTTTTCGCGCGTGATCTCGGCCGCCAGGAGACGCATCGGCATGTCCGAGACCTGGTCCTCCGGGAACAGCCAGGGCCCCTCGGGCAGGTGCCCGGCCAGGTGGCGGCGCAGGTCGCCGACGCCGCTGCCGGTCAGGGCCGAGATCATGAAGGTGTCGCTGAACACGCCCGAGGCGTTCAGGTCGGCGGCCAGCGTCAGCAGCACCTCGTGCCGGACGGCGTCGATCTTGTTCAGGATCAGGATCGCCTTGCGCTGGGTCTGGGCCAGCTTCGCGACGATGCCGCGGGTCTCCTCGCGCACGCCCTTCAGCGACGAATCGACCAGCAGCAGCACCAGGTCGCCCTCGGCCGCCCCGGCCCAGGCGGCGGCGACCATGGCGCGGTCGAGCCGCCGGCGCGGCTTGAAGATGCCGGGGGTGTCGACGAACACGATCTGGGTGGCGCCCTCGGTGAGGATGCCGAGCACCCGGCTGCGCGTGGTCTGCACCTTCGGCGAGACGATCGCGACCTTGGTGCCGACCAGGGTGTTGAGCAGGGTCGACTTGCCGGCGTTGGGGGCGCCGATCAGGGCGACGAACCCGCAGCGCGTCGCAGCTTCGGTCATGCGGAGAGCCTTTGCAGGAGGGCGGCGGCGGCGTCGCGCTCGGCCACCCGTTTCGACGGGCCGCTGGCGCTGGCGGCCGGCTGGCCTTCGATCTCGACCCGGATCTCGAAGACCGGCAGGTGGTCGCTGCCGCCGCGCGACACCTCGACATAGCGCGGCAGCTTCAGGCCGCGGGCGAGCGCCCATTGCTGCAGCGCCGATTTCGGGTCCTGCGGCGGCGCCGCGTTCTGGACGATGAAGCCGGCCCAGGCCTGGCGGATGAAGCCGGCCGCCGCCGCCAGCCCGCCGTCGCGGTAGAGCGCGCCGATCACGGCCTCGCAGGCATCGGCCAGGATGGTCGGGTTCTCGCGGCCGGCCACCTCCTCGCCCGGCGACAGCACGAGATGGCGGCCGAGCCCGATCGCCTGGGCCACCTCGACCAGCGCCTCGCGCCGCACCAGGGCGACATGGCGCTTGGCGATGGCGCCCTCGGCCTCCTTCGGGAAGCGCTCGAGCAGCCATTCGGCGATGACCAGGCCGAGCACCCGGTCGCCGAGGAACTCCAGCCGCTCATAGCCGTGCTTGGCCACGCGTCGCTTCTGGCCGCTGACGCTGGGATGCGTCAGCGCCTCGACCAGCAGCATCGGCTCGCGGAAGGCGTGGCCGAGCCGCCGGGCGAATGCGTCGAGGCCCTCTTCGGTCCCGGAGATCAGTGGATCCCCGTGAACATGCGGCTGAAGCGGAGCGCGAACGGCCATTTCCAGACCTGCCAGAAGCTGGCGTCGTCGAGGCTGAACCACAGGAACTCGGCGCGCCCGACGAAGTTCTCGACCGGCACGTAGCCGACATCGGCCCGGCTGTCCAAGCTGTTGTCGCGGTTGTCGCCCATCATGAAGTAGTGGCCAGGCGGCACCTCGTATTCCGGGGTGTCGTCGTAGCGCTGGGTGTCGTCGATCTCCAGGATTCGGTGATCGACCGGCGCGGCTCCGTCGGTGCCCGGCAGCGTCTCGATGTACTGGTGGTACAGGATACGCTGCCCGTACTGGGTCATCACGAAGGGCTCGATCTCGCGGCGCTCGGCCATCTGGCCGTTGATGTAGAGCCGCCCGCCGGTGACCTTGACGCGGTCGCCGGGCAGGCCGATCACGCGCTTGACGTAGTCGATCGAGGTGTCCTTCGGCAGACGGAACACGGCGACGTCGCCGCGGGCCGGCGGGCTGCCGAGGATACGGCCGTCGAACAGCGGCAGGCCGAAGGCGATCGTCTGGGCGCTGTAGCCGTAGGAGAATTTCGACACGAACAGGTAGTCGCCCACCAGCAGCGTCGGGATCATCGAGCCGGACGGGATGTTGAACGGCTCGAAGGCGACCGTGCGGATGCCGAAGGCGATCGCGATCGCATAGACCACGGTCAGGATGGTCTCGACCCATCCGCCCTTCTTCTTCGACATGTCGATCGACTTCTGGTGCTGGCTCATGGCGCCCCTGTATGGTCCGGCGGCGGAGGGAAATCAATCACCGGCAGGGGCGACGTGGTCGCAGCCGCACCGGACGGGGGAAGGTCAGCGGCTGCGGGCACGATCCACCGCGCTGATCACAGGCATGGCGCGGAGGGCCGCGATGATGTTGGTCAGGTGCTTGACGTCCTTGACGTCGATGTCGATCAGGATCTCGAAGAAGTCGACCGAGCGGCTGGTGATCTTGAGATTGGTGATGTTGCCGCCGTTCTTGCCGATCACCGTGGTCAGCGTGCCCAGGCTGCCCGGCTCGTTGCTGATCGTCACCTGGATCCGGCCGACATGGTCGTCGACGGCGTCGGCGCCGGCGTCCCAGCTGACGTCCAGCCAGCGCTCCGGCGCGTTGTAGAAGCTTTCCAGCGTGTCGCAGTCGATGGTGTGGATGGTCACGCCCTTGCCGGTGGTGACGATGCCGACGATGCGGTCGCCCGGGATCGGGTGGCAGCAGCGGGCATAGTGCACGGCGAGGTTCGGGATCAGGCCGCGGATCGGGATCGCGCCAGGGCCGCCGCCGGTGGCGGCCTTGCGCGGCCGGGTCAGCGGCACGACCTTGCCGGACCGCTCCTTCTCCTGCTGCACCTGGGCGCGGTGGCCCGGGAACACGGCGTGGAACACGTCGCGCGCGCCGAGCACCCCGGCGCCGACATTGGCCATGATGTCGGCGGGCTCGCCGGCCTTGAAGATCTTGAGCACGCCTTCCAGCGCCTTGTCAGAGAACTCGTAGCCCTCCTGCCGGAACACGCCCTGCAGCATCGAGCGGCCGAGCTTGGCGTGCTCGTCATGCTGCTGGGCGCGGATGAAGCGTCGGATGCAGGCCCGCGCCTTGCCGGTGGCGACGAAGCGCTCCCATTCCGGCGACGGCGTCGAGGTCTTCGAGGTGATGATCTCGACCTGGTCGCCGTTCTGCAGCAGGTGGCGCAGCGTCACCATCCGGCCGTTGACCCGGGCACCGACGCAGGTGTCGCCGATCTGGCTGTGCACGGCATAGGCGAAGTCGACCGGCGTCGCGCCCTGCGGCAGGGCGATCACCGCGCCCTTCGGGGTGAAGCAGAACACCTGGTCCTGGAACAGGGCCAGCTTGGTGTGCTCCAGGAACTCCTCGGGCTTCTGCGCCTGGTCGACGATGTCGAGCAGGTCGCGCAGCCAGCGGTACTGGGTGCCGTCCTGGTTCCGCTCGTCCTGCTTGTAGGCCCAGTGCGCGGCGACGCCGAGCTCCGCGATCTCCTGCATGTCGCCGGTGCGGATTTGGACCTCGATGCGTTGCCGCATCGGCCCGATCACGGCGGTGTGCAGCGACCGGTAGCCGTTCGGCTTCGGCGTCGAGATGTAGTCCTTGAAGCGGCCGGGCAGCGAGGCGTAGCGGCCGTGGATCAGGCCCAGCGCGTGGTAGCAGTCGCCCTCAGTCTCGACCACGATCCGGAACGCCATGATGTCGGTCAGCTGCTCGAACGCCATGTTCTTGCGCTGCATCTTGCGCCAGATCGAATAGGGGCGCTTCTCGCGGCCGAGGACGGCGGCCTTGAGCCCGCCCTCCTCCAGCACCCGCTGCAGCTCGGCGATGATCTTGGAGACGACGTCCTGGCTTTCCTCGCGCAGCTGGGCCAGGCGGCGGACGATGCTCTCGCGCGCATCGGGGTGGAGCTGGGCGAAGGCCAGGTCCTCCAGTTCCTCCTGCATGCCGTGCATGCCGATGCGCTCGGCGAGGGGCGCGTAGATCTCCAGCGTCTCGCGGGCGATCCGGCGGCGCTTCTCCTCGTTGTTGAAGGCGCCGAGGGTGCGCATGTTGTGCAGCCGGTCCGCCAGCTTGACCAGCAGCACCCGGATGTCCTTGGACATCGCCAGCACCAGCTTGCGGAAATTCTCCGCCTGCTTGGACTGGTCGCTCTGCAGCTCCAGCTTCGACAGCTTGGTGACGCCATCGACCAGCTGCGCCGTCTCGCGCCCGAACAGGCCCTCGAGCTCGCTCAGCGTCGCGCCGGTGTCCTCGACCGTATCGTGCAGGAGGCCGGTGACGATCGAGCCAGTGTCGAGCTTCATGCCGGCGAGGATGCCGGCGACCTCGATCGGATGGACGAAATAGGGGTCGCCGGAGGCGCGTTTCTGCGAGCCGTGCGCCTTCATCGAATAGACATAGGCGCGGTTGATCAGGTCCTCGTCCGCCGACGGATCGTAGGCCTTGACCCGCTCGACCAGCTCGTATTGGCGGATCATGCCGCGCCCCGCCACCGATCCATAAACCATTCTCCCGGACGGACGGCCCAGCGCCCGTCCGGACAATATGTTGAACCAGAATCCGCCGCGTTGTGGATCAAATTCGGCAGGCGCGCGACAGCCATGCCTTCGACCGGCATCATCGATCTCCCGACAGGCGGCCTGACACCATGCCGGGCAGTTCCGCTTGGATCAGATGTCGTCTTCGGTGGAGCCGATTTCCAGGTCGCCGCGGCCGTCCTCGTCCTCCTCGGCTTCGTCCTCCGCCTCGTCGTCGGCGACGCCGATGCCGAAGGTGGACTCCTCGTCCGAGCCGACGGCGGCAGCCGGAGACTGCGGCGCAACGCCGGCCTTGAGCCACTCCTCCTCGCCGGCCATCAGTTCGATGATCTCCTCATCGGCCTCGTCGATCTCGGCCAGCTTCTGATGGCCCTTGACCAGCGCTTCCTCGAGGCCCGCCAGCGGCACCGTCTCGTCGGCGATCTCGCGCAGCGCCACCACCGGGTTCTTGTCGTCGTCGCGGTCGATGGTCAGCGCGGCGCCGGACGAAATGTCGCGGGCGCGCTGGGCCGCCATCAGCACCAGATCGAACCGGTTGGGGATCTTGAGGACGCAATCCTCGACGGTGACGCGAGCCATGGGCTATCGCTCCTGCACGAAAACAGCCACGACGATAGAATCGTGACAAGATGGATGCAACGCAACGGCTGCATCTTTGTTATACCGAAGGGCGGACCACGTAGCGCAGATGCGGCGGATGCGCAAGCCTCGTCGCGAACCGTTGACCGCTCCTTGCAAAGTGGGTAGCGAACCCAATCTGTCAACCTGTCCCCTGCCGCGAAGGAACGCACATGATATTCTATAAGGAAGAACGGCTCGCAATATTCATTGACGGCGCCAACCTCTATGGCGCGGCCCGTTCCCTTGGCTTCGATATCGATTATCGCCGGCTGCTCGACCTGTTCGCCAAGAAGGGCCGCCTGATCCGCGCCTTCTATTATACGACGCTGATCGAGGATCAGGAATATTCCCCTATCCGCCCGCTGATCGACTGGCTCGACTACAACGGCTACACCATGGTGACCAAGCCGTTGCGCGAGTACACCGACAGCCAGGGCCGTCGTCGGGTCAAGGGCAATGTCGACATCGATCTGGCGATCGATGCGCTGGAGATGGCCGACCGGGCCGACCACATCCTGCTGTTCTCCGGCGATGGCGACTTCAAGCGGCTGGTCGAGGCGATCCAGCGCAAGGGCGTCCGCGTCACCGTGGTCTCGACCATCAAGTCGAGCCCGCCGATGGTGTCGGACGAGTTGCGTCGTCAGGCCGACAACTTCGTCGAGCTGATGGAGCTGTCGCCGCACATCCAGCGCATGAACGCCCCGAACCGCACCCAGGTCGCTCCGGCGGTCGAGGGCGATGACGGCAATGTCGAGGAGACGGTGCAGCAGGCCGGCACCTACGCCCGCTCGGCTTGATGTGGCCCAGGCCGGTTTCCCGTGAGGGAACCGGCCTGCCGCGATCAGCCGCGGTCGCGCAGGACGCGCGACTTTTCGCGCTGCCAGTCGCGGGCCTTGATGGCCTCGCGTTTGTCATGCGCCTTCTTGCCGCGGGCCAGGCCGAGATCGACCTTGGCGAAGCCGCGGGCATTGAAATAGATCGACAGCGGGATCAGGGTCATGCCCTCCCGCCTCACCTTCCCCAACAGCTTGTCCCGTTCCCGCCGGCGCACCAGCAGCTTGCGCGGCCGCTTCAGCTCATGGTTGAAGCGCTGCGCCGGCCCGTATTCCGGGATATGGGCGTTGAACAGGTACAGCTCGCCCTGCATCTCGCCGGCATAGGCGTCCTGCAGGTTGCCGCGGCCCTCGCGCAGCGACTTCACCTCGGTCCCGACCAGGACGATGCCGGCCTCGACATTCTCGTCGATGAAGTAGTCGTGCCGTGCCCGCCGGTTCTGCGCGACGAGGCGGCCCGGGGTCTTCGGCTTTGCCATGATGCTCGATGTGCTCCGGTCAGTTGATCAGGCCGGCGAAGACCATCGCCTCGCGCACCTCGGCCCGGGTCGCCTCGCCCGGCGGCACCAGTGGCAACCGGACGCGGTCGTCGGACAGGCCGAGCAGCTTGGCGCCGTACTTCACCGGCCCCGGGCTGGTCTCCAGGAACAGCGCCCGGTGCAGCGGCATCAGCAGGTCGCGGATCGCCTCCATCCGCTTCAGCTCGCCCGCGGCCCAGGCGGCGTGCATCTCGGCGCAGAGCCGCGGCGCCACGTTGGCGGTGACCGAGATGCAGCCATGGCCGCCCTGCGCCAGGAATGCCGTGGCAGTGGCATCCTCGCCCGAAAGCTGGCAGAACTCGGGACCGATCCGCAGCCGCGTCGCCAGCGGCCGCACCAGGTCGGCGGTCGCGTCCTTGACCCCGACGATGCGCGGCAGCTCGGCCAGGCGGGCCATGGTGTCGATCGACATGTCGATCACGCTGCGGCCGGGGATGTTGTAGATCACGATCGGCAGATCGACCGCGTCATGGATGGCCCTGTAATGCTGGTAGAGACCTTCCTGCGTCGGCTTGTTGTAGTAGGGCGTGACGACCAGCGCGGCGTCCGCGCCGGCCTTCTGCGCGTGCCGGGTCAGGGAGATCGCCTCCTCGGTCGAATTCGAGCCGGTTCCGGCGATCACCGGGACCCGGCCCTTCGCCACCTCGACGCAGAGCTCGACCACCCGCTCATGCTCGGGATGGCTCAGCGTCGGGGACTCGCCGGTGGTGCCGCAGGGCACCACGCCCTGGGTGCCCTCGCGGATCTGCCAGTCGACGAAGCCCTGGAAGGCTTTGTCGTCCACCCCGCTCTCGGTGAACGGCGTAATCAGGGCGACGATCGATCCCTTGAACATGGAAGCTTCCGTGGGCGTTGGAATGGTAAACGCAGTGTCATAGCCGCTGTGGTGCGGGCCGGCAAGCAAACGGCGCTGGCCGCCGCCGCGGCGCTGCTGCTGATCAGCGCCGTCCCGGCTCACGCCCAGCCGGCCACGCCGGCCGAGATCAAGGCGGCGCAGGCCCTGTTCTTCGCCGTCGACCGCAACGCCTGGGACGTGGTGCGGACGGTCGAGACCACGATGGCAAGCACCCTGGTCGGCCGGCTGGCGACCTGGGCCGACCTGTCGCGCCCGGACAGCACCGCCGGCTTCGAGGAGCTGGCCGCCTTCGTCGTCCGCAATCCGGACTGGCCGAACGTCCAGGCCCTGCGCCGCCGCGCCGAGCGGACGATGCCGGATGGGCTGCCGGCCGACGCGGTGGTCGCCTGGTTCGACGCCTTCGCCCCGCTGACCGCCGAGGGTGCGCTGCATTTCGGCACGGCGCTGCAGACGGTCGACCCGATCCGGGCCCGGATCTGGGCCCGCGACACCTGGCGCGGCATCGCCCTGACCGGCGCGCAGGAGACCGAGTTCCTGGGGCGCTTCGGCAGCCTATTGAACGCCGACGACCATTGGGCGCGGCTCGACGCCCTGCTGTGGGCCGAACGCACCGACGAGGCGCGCCGCATGCTGTCCCGCGTCTCCGGTGACCGGCGCCTTATCGCCGACGCCCGGCTGAAGCTGATGGCGCGCACGCCGGACGCCTCGGCCGCGGTGCGGGCCCTGCCGGCGAAGCTGCTGCAGGATGAGGGCATCCTGTACGAGCGCGCCCGCTGGCGCCGCCGCAACGACGACGAGGCCGGCGCCATCGAGATGCTGGGGCAGCAGCCGAAGACCTCGCCCCATGCCAAGGCGTGGTGGCTGGAGCGGCACATCATCGCCCGCCGGCTGTTCGACGAGCAGTCCTACCGCAAGGCCTACCAGCTAGTCACCGCGCGCGAGCAGAGCGACGCGGTGGACCGGGCCGAGAAGGACTTCCTGGCCGGCTGGCTGGCGCTGCGCTTCCTCGACCGGCCGGACGACGCCGTCGAGCATTTCGAGAAGCTCTATGCCGACGTCTCGATGCCGATCAGCCTGGCCCGTGGCGCCTATTGGGCCGGGCGGGCGCATGAGGCCGCCGGCCACAAGCAGAAGGCGGCGGACTGGTACCGGACGGCGGCGAAGCAGACGCTGACCTTCTATGGCCAGCTCGCCGCCGACAAGCTCGACCAGCCCAGCATCGCCGTGCTGCCGGTGTCGGCGACGCCGAGCCCCCAGGCGGTCGACTCCTATGGCGGCGACCTGGCCCGCGCCGCCCGGTTGCTCGACGCCGTCGGCCAGCGCGACCGCGCCGATCTGTTCCTGCGCAAGCTGATGGTCGACGCCGACACGGCGGAGAACAACCGGCTGCTGGCGACGCTGGCGACCTCGATGAAATACCCCTTCGTCGCCGTCCGCGCCGGCAAGGCTGCGGCGCGCGACGGCCTGACCGTGATCGACGCCGCCTACCCGCTGGTGCCGCTGCCGGACGATCTGAGCGGCCTGCCGCCGGCCCTGGTGCTGGGCCTGGCGCGGCAGGAGAGCGAGTTCAACACCACCGCCGTGTCCAGCGCCGGGGCGATCGGGCTGATGCAGCTGCGCCCGGGCACCGCCCGCGACGTGGCCCAGTCGCTCGGCATCGACCACACCACCGGCATGCTCAGCGGTGACCCGGTGCACAATCTCCGCCTCGGCAGCCGCTACCTGGCCGATTTGATCCGGCGCTATGACGGCAACTGGCCGCGGGCGATCGCCGCCTACAATGCCGGCTTCGGCCGTGTCGACACCTGGGCGCCGACGCCGTCGAAGACGCCGGAGCAGGTGGTGGACTGGATCGAATCCATCCCGCTGCCCGAGACGCGCAGCTACGTCCAGCGCGTGCTGGAGAACACGCAGGTCTACCGCCTGCGCCTGGGCGAGGCGCCGAAAGTCGGGGCGCTGGCGGCGGATCTGCTGCGCTAACTTTCTTGATGTGTAAGATCAAATTCGTCGGATAGCGGACTGGAAAACAAAGATGATCGTTTCCGTCACCGATATCGAGGCCGCCGCCGGGCGGCTGCGCGGCCAGGCCGTGCGCACACCGCTGCTGCGCTCGCCGCTGCTCGACGCCCGGGCCGGGCGCGAGGTGCTGGTCAAGGCCGAGCCGCTGCAGCGCACCGGGTCCTTCAAGTTCCGCGGCGCCTACAACCGCATCGCCATGATCCCAGAGGCCGACCGGGCCCGCGGCGTGGTCGCCTTCTCCAGCGGCAACCACGCCCAGGGCGTGGCCGCGGCGGCGAAGCTGTTCGGCGTCAAGGCCACGATCGTGATGCCGGCCGACGCCCCGGCGATCAAGCGGCGCAACACCGAATCCTACGGCGCCACAGTGGTCGCCTATGACCGCTTCGGCCAGGACCGCGAGGCGGTGGCGGCGAAGATCCAGGCCGAGACCGGCGCCACCCTGGTGAAGCCCTATGACGATCCCGGCATCATCGCCGGCCAGGGCACGATCGGCCTGGAGATCGCCGAGCAATGCGCCGAGCTGGGCGTGCGCCCGGACGCGGTGCTGGTCGGCTGCAGCGGCGGCGGCCTGGTCTCCGGCATCTCGGTGGCGGTGAAGGCGCGGCTGCCGGGCACCCGGATCTATGCGGCCGAGCCGGAGGCGCTGGACGACATGCGGCGGTCGCTGGCCGCCGGCGAGCGCGTGAAGAACGATCCCGAGGCGCGGTCGATCTGCGACGCGCTGCAATCCCCCACCCCCGGCGAGATCACCTTCTCGATCGCGCGCGAGACGCTGTCGGGCGGCGTCACCGCCCCGGACGACGCGGTGCTGCGGGCCATGGCCGTGGCCTTCGACACGCTGAAGCTGGTGGTCGAGCCCGGCGGCGCCATCGGCCTGGCGGCGACGCTGGAGCGGCGGATCCCGGACGACATCCGCAGCGTCGTCATCGTCTGCTCCGGTGGCAATGTCGACGCCGCCACCTTCCGCGACGCCCTCGCGACGCTTTGACCCGATGACCGGCCGCCCCGCCTTCTTCGACCGGCTGCAGGGCTGGTGGGACGGCCGTGCCGAGGGCGGCCGGCCGCCGCATCGCGACGCGCTGAGCCCGGTCGAGATCATGCCGATGCTGCCGCATCTGCTGATGCTCGACCTGTCCGGCCCGGCGCGGGTGCTGTGGGCCGGCACCGCGGTGAAGGAGGCGCTGGGCGGCAATCCGGGCGACCAGCCGCTGGACCGGACGCCGCTCGGCGGGCCGGAGGCCGAGGCCGCGATCGCCCGGATGATCGCCGAAGCCCGGCCGGTCGAGGCCCGGCTCGGCGGCCGGCCGGCGCTGCTGTGCCCGCTGGCGGACGACACCGGCGCGATCGGCGCCGCCCTGGCCGGGCTGGCGCCGCCGGATCCCTGATCCGGTCGCGTCTTTCGCCGCCTCGCACCGCCTCGCCGACGTTCATCGAACCGTCATCGACCTGAAACAATTCGAACATTACGGATCGGTAAGGTCCGCCCCGGATTCAAAGCCCGCCGCCACGGCAGCCAGCCCAGAGGGGACCGAGATGGACCAGGATTCCACCCTGTCGCGCGTTCAGCGCTACGAGCAGCAGGACGACCGCAGCAGCAACCTCTCCGACAATCCGACCATGGGCGACATCGTCAACGCCCGCTTCGGCCGGCGCGGCATGCTGCGCGGCGCCCTGGCCGTCTCGGCGATCAGCGCGGTGGCGGGCCCGGCGGCGTTCCTGTCGAGCACCCGCCCGGCGCAGGCGACCGTGCCGTCGCGCTACGTGTTCGAGGAGCTCGAGGCCGGCGTCGACACCAAGCATCATGTGGCCAAGGGCTATGACGCCGACATCCTGATCCGCTGGGGCGACCCGGTGGTCAAGGGCGCCCCGGCCTTCGACGTGCAGAAGCAGACCGCCGACGCGCAGGAGAAGCAGTTCGGCTACAACAACGACTACATCGGCTACGTGCCGCTGCCTCTCGGCTCGAACTCCAGCGACCACGGCCTGCTGGTGGTGAACCACGAATACACCGACGCGGGACTCATGTTCCCCGACATCGCCGACGAGAAGGGCGAGTTCGAGCTGTCGAAGCTGACCAAGGAGCATGTCGACATCGAGATGGCCGCGCATGGCCAGTCGGTGATCGAGGTCAAGCGCGGCGCCGACGGCAAATGGGCGGTGGTGGCGGACAGCCCCTACAACCGCCGCATCACCGCGCTCTCGACCGAGTTCCTGGTCACCGGCCCGGCCGCCGGCCACGACCGGCTGAAGACCAAGGCCGACCCGACCGGCACCAAGGTGATCGGCACCATCAACAACTGCGCCGGCGGCACCACCCCTTGGGGCACCACAGTGCATGCCGAGGAGAACTTCAACGGCTATTTCGGCGGCGAGCTGAAGGACGACCATCCGGAGGCGCGCAACTACAAGCGCTACGGCATGGGCGAGGCGGAATACGCCTGGAGCCTGCACCATGACCGGTTCGACCTGGTCAAGGAGCCGAACGAGGCCAACCGCTTCGGCTGGGTGGTCGAGATCGACCCGACCGACCCGACCTCGGTGCCGAAGAAGCGCACCGCGCTGGGCCGCTTCAAGCATGAGGGCGCCGAGAGCATCGTCAATAAGGACGGCCGGGTCGTTTTCTACGCCGGCGACGACCAGCGCTTCGATTACCTGTACAAGTTCGTCACCGCCGGCAAGTTCGACCCGAACAACCGGGCGGCGAATATGGACCTGCTGGACGACGGCACGCTCTACGTCGCCAAGTTCGACGCCGACGGCAAGCTCGCCTGGATGCCGGTGGTGTTCGGCCAGGGCCCGCTGACCGAGGCGAACGGCTTCAAGAGCCAGGCCGACGTGCTGATCGAGACCCGCCGCGCCGCCGACCTCCTGGGCGCCACCAAGATGGACCGGCCGGAGGACGTGCAGCCGAACCCGGTGAACGGCAAGGTCTACGTCATGCTGACCAACAACGACCGGCGCAAGGCCGAGCAGGTCGACGCCGCCAACCCGCGGCCGGAGAACAAGTTCGGCCATATCGTCGAGATCACCCCGGCCGATGGCGACCACACCGCCACCGCGGGGACCTGGGACCTGCTGGTGAAGTGCGGCGACCCCAGCGTTGCCGCGGTCGGCGCCACCTTCCATCCGGGCACCAGCAAGAACGGCTGGTTCGGGTCGCCCGACAATTGCGAGATCGACGCCGACGGCCGGCTGTGGATCTCGACCGACGGCAACAACTACAAATACAGCGGCCGCGCCGACGGCATCTGGGGCCTGGAGACCGAGGGCGAGGCCCGCGGCACCGGCAAGCTGTTCTTCCGCGTCCCGGTCGGCGCCGAGATGTGCGGCCCGAAGATCACCCCGGACATGACCGCCTTCTTCGTCGCGGTGCAGCATCCGGGCGAAGGCGGCAAGGAGTGGCCGGAGTTCGGTCGCCCCAGCACCTTCGCCGACCCGTCGACCCGCTGGCCCGACTTCCAGGACGGCATGCCGCCGCGGCCCTCGGTCGTGGTGATCACCAAGCAGGGCGGCGGCAAGATCGGAGTTTGAGGTTTAGGATAGCCTCATAACTGACTGATAAATTTAAAGATCGTCATTGCGAGCGCAGCGAAGCAATCCAGGGCCGTTTGACGTGGCCCCTGGATTGCTTCGTCGGTCGCGCCCCTCGCAATGACGATGAGGGCTCTCGGAGACCCAGCCTCCCCTCGCGGGGAGTTTTTTTGTCGCTTCCCCGCCGTCGATCTTGCGGTGCGGTCGACCCATATCGATAGTGGCGCGGGTTTCGCGAGACGATCGGACCACACGGATCATGAGACGCCTGAACGCGGCCGCCGCGGCCGCCATCATCGCCCTGCTCGGGCTGGTCAGCGCCGCCCGGGCGCAGAGCGACGACCTGTATGTGCTGGGCATCGCCCTGTTCGTCGCCTGCATCGGCAGCGTCATGCTGCTGATCAAGCAGCATTTCGACGCCCGCGAGGAGCGGCCGAGCCGCGCCTTCCTGCCCAGCGAGCCGGACTCCTGCTTCGTGGTGACCTTCCTGCTCGGGATCCTGGCCGTGGTCGGGCTGATCGCGGCGACCTCGCCCGAGCTGTACCGGGTCGGGCTGGGCGTGTTCATCGTCAGCGTCATCGGCGCCGGCGTGGCGCTGAAACGGGGCTACGACCTGATCGACCGCGGTCGTTCCCAGGGTCATGCAGATGCGCATTGAAGCCATGCGTTGCGACGGCCCGTCGTAGCCCCGAACCCGTCATCTGATTGCTTGACAATTTTGCGTTCGCCCCCAAATCCATAGGGCGGCCGGTGATGGTTCGTCCCCCCGACCATCACCAAAGATCCTCCGATGGGATCGATTTAGCCGTCAGCCGGGCCGGACGCTCCCTCCCCTCCGAGCGGATCGGACCAGGCTTAAGAACGGCCCCGACGCTTCCCCCCGCGTCGGGGCCACTTCTTTTTTCGGTTCAGGATTCAGCCGCAGCATATTGGATTTTATCGATTTCGGCAGCACTGCCGATCTCGCCTCAAGGACTGACGACCTTCGAATCTGTCGCTGGCCGGCCGATTTCCTTCGCCAAAGCGATTGACAAGCCCTTCGCAGCGCAACATGGATGCATGACGCAGTTGCAGCATCGCGGCTGCCGCAGGGGATGCACCATGCCGGATACGCGCCCAGCCACGCCTCGGCCGGAGGATCGGACGACACCCCTCGCCCGCGAGCTGGCGCAGCTGCTGAAACGCTACGAGAAGTCCCAGCGCGAGGACCCCTTCGCCAACCCGATCCAGCATCTGGCGCTGGAGCTGTCGCGCCGCCTGGCGGACGGCAAGCTGGGCTATCGCGACATCGAGGAACTGATCGGCCATCTGACGATCGAGGGCTTCAGCCACCGCGCCGCCCGGCTGGGCCGCTATCTCGGCGAGACCGGGCCCGAGGCCAATGACGCGACGCTGCGCGCCCTGTTCCAGCACCTGACGCAGGACGAGGCGGGCAACACCGTACCCTTCGCCGCCTTCCGCCGCCGGGTCGAGAGCGAGGCCTTCGGCGCCGTCTTCACCGCCCACCCGACCTTCAACCTGTCCGGCGCGCTGATGACCGACCTGGCGGTGCTGGCGGTCGGTCGCGCCGCCGACGGCACGCCCCTGACCGAGGAGGCCCGGGCCACCCTGCTCGCCCGTGCCGCCACGGTCGAGCACCGGCCGGACGAGGATCTCACCCTGGCGCGCGAGCACGCCCTGTCGCTCGACGCCATCGCCAATGCCCGCGCCGCGCTGGGCCGGGCATGGGGCATCCTGCTGGACGTCGCCCGCGAGGCCTATCCCGAGGACTGGCGCAGCCTGACGCCGCGGCTGGTCACTCTGGCCTCCTGGGTCGGCTACGACCTCGACGGCCGCTCCGACATCCGCTGGACCGACACGCTGCACAAGCGCCTGCTGGTCCAGGCGGTACAGCTCGACCACTACCTGTCCGAGGTGCGGGCGATCCGGTCCGGGGTGCCGCGCGGCGCCGCCGACCTCTTGGAGACGCTGGACCTGCTGGAGAGCCGGGTGGCGCTGGCCATCGCCCAGATCCGGGACGAGGTCGCCGCCTTCGCCGTGGCCGACCCCGGCTCCGCCGCGGGGCGCGAGCAGATCCGCGTCATCAGCCAGCGCATCCATGCCGGCCAGGCGCTGCGCCTGACCGAATCCGCCAGCCTGATCGCGATCGTCGACCGGGCGCTGGAGCGGACCGACGACCCCGACCTGTCGCGCCGCTTCTGCCTGCTGCGCGCCGAGCTGGCGACGCATGGGCTCGGCGCCGCCCACACCCATGTGCGGATCAACGCCACTCAGGTGCACAACGCCATCCGCAAGGCGGTCGGCATGGTGTCCGACCCGAACGACCCGCGCTACCGCCAATCCTATCTCGACCGGCTGAACGCGCTGCTCGACGCGGTCGAGCCGGTGACGGTCAATTTCGGCTCGCTGCTGTCGGAGCGCACCTCGGTCAAGCGCCTGTTCATGCTGCTGGCGCAGATGCTGAAATACAATGACCGCTCGGCCCCGATCCGCTTCCTGATCGCCGAGAGCGAGAGCGCCCTGACCTGCCTGACGGCGCTGTACTACGCCCGGCTGTTCGGGGTCGACGGCATGGTCGACATCTCGCCGCTGTTCGAGACCGAGAAGGCGCTGGAGAACGGCAGCCGGATCATCGAGCAGCTGCTGGAGAACCCGCATTACCGCGACTATGTCCGCCGCCGCGGCCGGGTCTGCGTCCAGACCGGCTATTCCGACGCCGGGCGCTATCTCGGCCAGACCCCGGCCGGCGCCTCGATCGAGCGGCTGCGCCTCAGGCTGATCCGGGTGATCGCCAAGGCCGGTCTGCCGGACGTGCAGCTCTTGATCTTCGACACCCATGGCGAATCGATCGGCCGCGGCTGCCATCCGGGCGGCATCGCCGACCGGCTGTCCTATGTCGACCCGCCGGCGACCCGGGCGTTCATGGCCAGCCAGGGCGTCGGCTTCAAGCAGGAGGTCAGCTTCCAGGGCGGCGACGGGTATCTCTACTTCGCCCATCCCGACATGGCCTATGCCGTGGTCACCCGCATCCTCGAGCACATCCTGGCCGAGGTCGACGGCACCCAGGACGGCAAGGTGGCGGACGACCCGTTCTATGACGAGGCGTCCTACATCCGCGAGTTCTTCACCACGGTGAAGGAGTTCCAGGTCCGGCTGATGCAGAGCCGCGACTACGGCGTGCTGCTGCAGGCGCTGGGCCCGAACCTCTTGTTCCCCTCCGGCAGCCGCGCCACCAAGCGGCAGCATGAGGACCCGAGCGAGCTGGACCACGCCATGCCGTCGCAGCTGCGCGCCATCCCGCACAACGCGATCCTGATGCAGCTCGGCCTGCTGGCCAACAGCGTCGGCGGCGCCGGCGCCGCCATCGCCAAGGACCCGGAGCGGTTCCGCGAGCTCTACGCCGCCTCGCCGCGGTTCAGGCAGCTGATCGGCATCGTCATCTACGGCGCCTCGGCCAGCAACCCGGCGGCGATGAAGTCCTATGTCGACGTGCTCGACCCCGGATCCTGGATCACCCGCGCCGCCGCCACCGGCGACCGCGAGCTGGCGGACCGGATGGTGGCGCTGTCCGGCCATCTCGAGCCGATGCCGGTGTACGAGCGGCAGAGCCGCGTCTTCCGCGCCCTGCACAAGGATTTCATCCTGCTGCGCGACGGGCTGGAGAGCGTGGCCGACGAGGCGCAGCATGTCGACCCGGCCAGCCGCGACGCGCTGGCCGTGCTGCATGCGGTGCGGTTGGCGCTGATCCAGGAGATCTTCCTGCTGGCGATGCGGATCCCGGAATTCTCCAGCCGGCACAACCTGACCGTGAAGCAGGTGATCGCCCGCATCCTGCATCTCGACGTGCTGCCGGCGGTGACGTCGCTGGAGGAGATCTTCCCGCTGACCGAGGACACCATCGCCGTGGCCGATTTCGGCGAGGCCGCGACCTACCGCTCGGATGAGAGCCAGAACTACCAGTTCGAGAACGAGCGGATCTTCCGGCCGATGCGGCAGCTCTACGGCCTGGTCCGCCGGGTCTCGGCCGCGGTGGTGCACCGGACCGGCTTCTTCGGCTGAGGGCCGGGGGCTTTGCCCCGCCGGCCGCGCTGGTCTAGACAGGAGCACAGATCCATCAGCGGCCGAGATCCGATGACCGATTCCAGCAGCGCCCCGCGCACCATCCGCCTGGCCGACTACCGCCTGCCCGACTTCCTGATAGACACGGTCGACCTGCGCTTCGACCTGCGCGAGGACGGGGCGACGGTGACGTCGCGCCTGACCATGCGGCGCAACCCGGCGACCTCCGACCCCGCGGCGCCGCTGGTGCTGGATGGCCAGGGCCTCAGGCTGACCGGCGTCGCGCTGGACGGCGAGGCGCTGGGTGACAACCGCTATTCGGTCGATGCCGAGCACCTGACCCTGCCCGGCCTGCCCCAGTCCTTCACCCTCGAGATCACCACCGAGATCGAGCCGCAGAACAACACCTCGCTGCAGGGGCTCTACACCTCCGGCGGCAATTTCTGCACCCAGTGCGAGGCCGAGGGCTTCCGCCACATCACCTACTATCTCGATCGGCCGGACATCCTGGCCCGCTACACCACCACCATCGTCGCCGACAAGGCGAAGGTGCCGGTGCTGCTGTCGAACGGCAATCCGGTCGGCGCCGGCGAGGCCGAGGGCGGCCGGCACTGGGCGAAGTGGGAGGACCCTTTCCCCAAGCCGTCCTACCTGTTCGCCCTGGTGGCCGGCGACCTGGTGGCGGTCGAGGACAGCTTCACCACCCGGTCCGGCCGGCCGATCGACCTCAAGATCTTCACCCGCCGCGGCGACGAGACCAAGGTCGGCCACGCCATGCGGTCGCTGAAGGAGTCGATGGCCTGGGACGAGCAGGTCTACGGCTTCGAATACGACCTCGACCTGTTCATGATCGTCGCCGTCTCCGACTTCAACATGGGGGCGATGGAGAACAAGGGCCTCAACATCTTCAACACCGCCCTGGTGCTGGCCAGCCGCGAGACCGCCACCGACGGCGACTTCCAGCGCGTCGAATCCGTGGTGGCGCATGAGTATTTCCACAACTGGACCGGCAACCGCATCACCTGCCGCGACTGGTTCCAGCTGTCGCTGAAGGAAGGCCTGACCGTCTTCCGCGACCAGGAGTTCTCGGCCGACCTGAACAGCCGGCCGGTGCAGCGCATCGCCGATGTCCGCCGCCTGCGCGCCATCCAGTTCCCGGAGGATGCCGGCCCGATCGCCCATCCGATCCGGCCGGAAAGCTATATCGAGATCAACAACTTCTACACGCCGACGGTCTATGAGAAGGGGGCGGAGGTCATCCGCATGATTCACACCCTGCTCGGACCGGCCGGCTACCGGAAGGGCATCGACCTCTATGTCGAGCGCCATGACGGCGAGGCCGCGACCTGCGAGAACTTCGTCGCGGCGATGGAGGATGCGAGCGGCGTCGATCTGAAACTGTTCCGCCGCTGGTATTCCCAGGCGGGCACGCCGGAGATCGCGGTCGAGGAGGAGTGGGACCAGGCCACCGGCCGCTACAGCGTGACCCTGGCGCAGGCGACCGCGCCGACGCCGGGCCAGCCGGACAAGCAGCCGCTGCACATCCCGGTGGCGCTCGGCCTGCTCGACGCCCAGGGCCAAGACCTGCCGCTGCGCCTGGCCGGCGAGACCGAGGCCAAGCCGGGCACGCGGATCCTGTCGCTGACCGAGGCGCGCCAGCGCTTCGTCTTCGAGGGGTTGGCCGGGCGGCCGGTGCCGTCGCTGTTCCGCGGCTTCTCCGCCCCGGTCAAGCTGGCACCGCAGCCGCGTGAGCGGCTGGCCTTCCTGTTCGCCCATGACAGCGACCCGTTCAATCGCTGGGAAGCCGGCCAGCAGCTGGCAGCCCAGCTGCTGCTGGAGGGCGTCGCCGCCCGCCAGGCCGGGCGGGACTGGCGGCTGGACCCGGACTTCGTCGCCGCCGTCGGCCGGTTGCTGGACGACAAGGCGCTCGACGCCGCCTTCATCGCCGAGGCGATGGCGCTGCCGAGCGAATCCTTCCTCGCCGACCAGATGGCGCTGATCAACGTCGAGGGCATCCATGCGGTGCGCGAGGCGGCGCGGCTGGCGATCGCCACGGCGCTGCGCGACCGGCTGCTGGCCGTCTATCAGGCCAATGACGATCACGGGCCGTTCGACGTCTCCGCCGCCGCGGTCGGCCGGCGGGCGCTGAAGAACGCCTGCCTTGGGTATCTCGGCCTGCTCCAGGGCAATGCCGAGGCGATCGGGCTGGTCCTGGCCCAGGCCCGGACCGGCGGCACCATGACCGACGTGCTGGCCGCCCTGACCGTGCTGCGCGACCGCGACATCCCGGAGCGGGCACAGGCGCTGGAGGCGTTCTACGCCCAGTGGCAGGACGAGCCGCTGGTGGTCGACAAGTGGTTCGCGCTGCAGGCGACCTCCGCCCTGCCCGGCACGCTCGATGCGATCAAGGCGCTGACCCGGCACCCGGCCTTCACCCTGCGCAACCCGAACCGGGCGCGGGCGCTGATCTCCAGCCTGGCCATGGGCAACCCGCTGCACTTCCACGCCGCGGACGGCTCCGGCTATGCCTTCCTGGCCGACCAGGTGCTGGCGCTGAACGGGCCGAATCCACAGTTGGCGGCGCGCATCCTGGTGCCGCTCGGCCGCTGGCAGCGGCACGAGCCCGGCCGGCAGGCGGCGATGAAGGCCGAGCTGGACCGCATCCTGGCGGCGCCCGAGCTGTCGCGCGACGTCTACGAAATCGCGGCGAAGAGCCGGGCCTGAGGCGATAGCGCACACCCCGTAGGTTGGGTTCGCGGATGCGAACTCAACGATGGCCCGGCGGCGCGATGTTGGGTTCGCAAAGGCGAACCCAACCTTGGTCAGGAAAAATCAAACCAAGGAATGAGGGGAGGAAGGGCGAGATGACGCTATGGTCAGAGGGCCATTCCCCCGGCTCGGCGCGAAACTGCTGCTTCATTTCGTGCCGTTGACCGGACCGGGCCGGCGCCTTACCTCGCCTTAGTCACTGGAGCACTGAACCCTTGGCCCCCACTCCGCCCCGCTCATCCTCGACCGGCCCGGCCCAAGCTCGTATGGGCGACGACCGCGCCGCCGGTCGCTGGCTGAAGCGGCAGGCCGGGCTGGCGCGCCGGCCGATCGGCCTGACCGCGGCGGCCGGGATCGCCCAGGGCCTGTGCGGCGTCGCCCAGGCCGGGCTGATCGCCTGGATCCTGCAGCGCGCGGTGATGGAGGGGGCGGCGCTGTCCGACCTCTGGCCGCTCTTCGCCGCCCTGCTGGCCGCGGCGCTGCTGCGGGCCGGCGCCGCCTGGACCTGGGAGGCGCTGGGCGCGGTGGCGTCGACCCAGGTCAAGACCCGGCTGCGGCGGCAGATCCTCGACCGCGTCCATGCCCTCGGGCCCGCCTGGCGGGCGGAGCGGCAGACCGGCGACCTGGCGGTCACGCTGATCGAGCGGATCGAGGCGCTGGACGGCTACTACGCCCGCTTCCTGCCGCAGAGCCGGGTGGCGATGGTGCTGCCGATCCTGATCCTGGCCGCGGTCTATCCGATCGACTGGGTGTCCGGCGTGATCCTGACCATCGCCGGCCCCTTCGTGCCGCTGATGATGGCGCTGATCGGCATGAAGGCGGCGGATGAGAGCCGCAAGCAGTTCCGCGTCCTGGCGCGGATGAGCGCCTATTTCCTCGACCGGCTGCAGGGGCTGGCGACGCTGCGGCTGTTCGGCCGGGCCGAGGCGGAGGTCGAGGGCATCGCCCTGGCCGCCGACGCCTTCCGTGACCGCACCATGCGGGTGCTGCGCATCGCCTTCCTGTCCTCGGCCAGCCTGGAGTTCTTCGCCTCGGTCGCGGTCGCGGTGGTCGCCACCTATGTCGGGCTCGGCCTGCTCGGCCATATCGGCTGGGGCACGGCGCCGAACCTGACCCTGTTCAGCGGCCTGTTCGTGCTGCTGATGGCGCCCGACTTCTTCCAGCCGCTGCGCCTGCTGGCCGCCTATTACCACGACCGGGTGGCCGCGATCGGCGCCGCCGAGGGCCTGGCCGAGGTGCTGGACACGCCGGCCGAGGCCCCCGCCGGCGGCCGGCCGATGCCGCAGGGCGATCTCGACATCGTGTTCGAGAACGTCTCGGTCGCCTTCGACGGCGGCACCCGCAGCGCCGTGCGCGGCGTCAGCCTGCGGATCGCGCCGGGCGACAACATCGCCCTGGTCGGCGTGAGCGGCGCCGGCAAATCGACCCTGCTGTCGCTGCTGCTGGGCTTCCGCCGGCCGGATGCCGGCCGGGTGCTGGTCAACGGCGTCGACCTGGCCGAGATCGACCCGGAGGAGCTGCGTCGCCGCATCGCCTGGATCGGCCAGGCGCCGGTGCTGTTCCACGGCACGCTGCGCGACAACATCCGGCTGGGCCGGCCCGAGGCCGACGATGCGGCTGTCGACCATGCCGCGGCCGAGGCCCGGGTGACGGAGTTCGCGGCGGCGCTGCCGCAGGGCCTCGACACCCCGGTCGGCGAGCGTGGCGTCGGCCTGTCCGGCGGCCAGGCCCAGCGCGTCGCCCTGGCCCGCGCCTTCCTGAAGGATGCGCCGCTGGTGCTGCTGGACGAGCCGACCGCCGCGCTCGACCGCGACACCGAGGCGGAGATCCTGGAATCGATCCGCCGCCTGGCCCGCGGCCGCACCGTGGTGGTGGCGACCCACAGCCCGGCGGCGATGGCGATCGCCGACCGCCGGATCCTGCTCGACCAGGGCCAGGTGCAGGCGGAGGCGGCATGATGGACCGTCCCCTCCTCACCATCCTGCGCCTGGCGCGGCCGCAGCGGCGGAAGATGGCGTTCGGCCTGCTGCTCGCCGTCGTCACCGCCCTGTCGGGGCTGGGGCTGCTGGTGCTGTCCGGCTGGTTCATCGCCGCCTCGGCCGTCGCCGGCGCCGCGGCGGCGACCGCCGTGGCCTTCAACTTCGCCAGCCCGTCCGCCGGCATCCGCGGACTGGCCGTGCTGCGCACCGGGTCGCGCTATGCCGAGCGGCTGGTGACGCATGACGCCACCTTCCGCTTCCTGGCTGGGCTCCGGGTCTGGCTGTTCCGCGCCGCCATCCCGCTGGCCCCGGCACGGCTGGAGGAGCAGCGAGGTGGCGACCTCTTGAACCGCATGACCGCCGACGTCGATTCCCTCGACGCCGTCTATCTGCGCGTGATCGTGCCCGCCGTGGTCGCCGTGCTGGCGGTGCTGCTGGTCGGCGGCGTGCTGCTGTGGCTGGACCCGGCCGCGGCAGCGATCGTGGTGGCGCTGGCGCTGCTGGTCGGCATCGCCCTGCCCTGGGCGATGCAGCGGATCGGCGCCCCGGTGGGCCGCGCGATCGCGCTGGCCACGGCGCGGCTGCGCACCCGCATCGTCGAAGGCGTGCAGGGCCTGGCCGAGCTGAAGGTCTACCAGGCCGACGGCCGCCACGCCGAGGCGGTGCTGGCCGAGAACGAGGTGCTGATGACGGCCCAGCGGCGCATGGCCCGGCTGTCCGGCGTGTCGACCGCGCTGTCCGGCCTGGCCGGACAGCTGGCGGCGGCGGCGATCCTGGCGCTCGGCGTGGCCGGTGTCGCCGCCGGGGTGCTGCCGGGACCGGCGGTGGCGCTGATGATGCTCGGCGCGCTGGCGCTGTTCGACGCGCTGGTGCCGCTGCCGCTGGCCTTCCAGAATCTCGGCCGTACCCGCGCCGCCGCCCGCCGGCTGCTCGACTTCGCCGGGCTGGCGCCGCTGGTGCGCGACCCGGAGGCGCCGGCCCCCGCCCCGGCCGGCAACGCCATCGTCCTGTCCGGCGTGTCCTACCGCTACCGGGCCGGCGACCGGCCGGCGGTGCGGGACATCGACCTGGAGCTGCTCGAGGGCCAGCGGATCGCGCTGGTCGGCCCGAGCGGCAGCGGCAAGAGCACGCTGACCGCCCTGATCCTGCGCTTCCGCGACCCGGACGAGGGCACCGTCTCCCTGGGCGGCGTCGACATCCGCCGCCTGCCGCAGGCCGAGATCTGGCGCCGCGTCGCGTACTTGTCGCAACGCAGCCAGATCTTCGCCGGGACGATCCGCGACAACCTGCTGATCGGCGACCCCGAGGCCGGCGACGACCGGCTGGCCGCGGCGGTCGAGGCCGCCGGCCTCTCGGCCTGGGTGGAGTCCCTGCCGCGCGGCCTCGACACCTGGGTCGGCGAGGCCGGGGTCCAGGTCTCCGGCGGCCAGGCCCGGCGCATCGCCCTGGCCCGCTGCATCCTGAAGGATGCGCCGATCCTGGTGCTGGACGAGCCGACCGAGGGTCTGGACGGCGAGACCGAGGCCCAGGTGATCGACGCGCTGGAGCGGCTGACCGCCGGCCGCACCACGCTGGTGATCACCCACCGCCCGGCGCTGCTGCGCCTGGCCGACAGCGCCGTGCTGATGGCCGAGGGCCGGATCGTGGTGCAGGGCGTGCCGGCCGAGATCCTGGACGCCGCCCTGCCGGGGCGGACGAAGCGCCATGCCGCGGTTTGATCTGAACCGGATTGGAGTCCTGGGGCCGACCACGCTGCGGCTGGTGCTGCAGGCCTTCGGCGCGCTGTGCGTCGTCGCCGGCATCATCGGGCTGTTCGTGCCGCTGTGGCCGACCACGATCTTCATGATCCTGGCGCTGTGGGCCTTCGCCCGGTCCTCGCCGCGGCTGCACAACTGGCTGTTGACCCATCGCCGCTTCGGCCCGCCGCTGCAGGCCTGGGAGCGGCACGGCGCGATCCCGGCCTGGGCCAAGCTTCTGGCGGTGGTCAGCCTGGCCGCCAGCCTGGCGATCGTGGCGGTGTCGGTGCATTCGCACCTGGTGGTCGGGATCGTCGCCGCCTTCTTCGCGGTCCTGATCCTGTACATTCTGACCCGCCCGAACGCCAAAATCTAACCGGGGCATGGGCCGGCCATGACATGCTTGTCATTTCCGAACCGCCCCGCCTCGTCGTAAGGTTCGGATCATGCGAATCCTCGTGATCGAAGACGACGCCCAGGCCGCGCAATACCTGACCAAGGGTCTGCGCGAGAGCGGATTCGTCGTGGACCATGCGCCGGACGGGCCGCAGGGCCTGTTCCTGGCGACCAGCGAGACCTACGACGCGATGATCGTCGACCGCATGCTGCCAGGCATGGACGGGCTCTTGATCGTCGAGACCATCCGGCGCAACGGCAACCAGACGCCGGTGCTGTTCCTGAGCGCGATGGGCCAGGTCGACGACCGGGTCCGCGGCCTGCGCGCCGGCGGCGACGACTATCTGACCAAGCCCTACGCCTTCACCGAGCTCCTGGCCCGGCTGGAGGCGCTGCTGCGCCGCGGCACCGCGCCCGCGGCGGCGCAGACCGAGCTGCAGATCGGCGACCTGAGGATGGACCTGCTGTCGCGCAGCGTCACCCGATCCGGCCGCAAGATCGACCTGCAGCAGCGCGAGTTCCAGATCCTGGAGTACCTGATGCGTCATTCCGGCCAGGTGGTCACCCGGACCATGCTGCTGGAGAATGTCTGGAACTATCACTTCGATCCGCAGACCAACGTGATCGACGTCCATATCAGCCGGCTGCGGCAGAAGATCGACCGGGACTTCGACGCGCCGCTGCTGCAGACCGTGCGCGGCGCGGGATACTGCCTCCGTGCATCTGATTAGGGTCCTCCGCAGCTCCACCTTCCGCTATGCGATCATCTACATGCTGGTGTTCGGGGTGTCCGTCGCCGGGGTGATGGGATTCGTGTACTGGCAGACGGTGCGGGTGATCGCGGCGCAGACCGACGACACCATCCAGGCCGAGATCACCGGCCTGGCCGAGCAGTACCGCCAGTTCGGCCTGGTCGGCCTGATGCGCATCATCCGCGAGCGCAGCCAGGCCGCCCCGGGCCGGCGCGGCCTGTACCTGCTGGCCGACCGCAACTACAACCGGATCGAGGGCAACCTGTCCTCCTGGCCGCCGATCGCGCGCAGCGCCTCAGACAGCACGGTCGATTTCCTGGTCGCGACCGATGCCGGCGGCGACTCCAAGCCCCAGGTGGCGCGCGCCCGCACCTTCGCCCTGATCGGCGGCTTCTACCTGCTGGTCGGGCGCGACATGACCGAGCGCACCGATTTCACCAAGCTGATGACCGACGCGCTGATCGGCGGCCTGATCCTGACCGCGGTGTTCGGCATTGCCGGCGGCATCCTGATGAGCCGCAGCCTGCTGGGCCGGATCGAGGGCATCAACCGCGGCACCGAGGACATCCTGCAGGGCGACCTGACCCGGCGCATGCCGGTGCGCGGCAACCGCGACGAGTTCGACCGCCTGGCCACCAGCCTGAACGCCATGCTGGACCAGATCGACGGGCTGATGACCGGCATGCGCGGCGTCGCCGACAACATCGCGCATGACCTGCGCAGCCCGATCTCGCGACTGCGCAGCCGGCTCGAGGTCTCGCTGATGGGCGAGACCGATGCCGACGGGTTCCGCCGGGCGATGGAGGATGCGATCCGCGAGGCCGACGGCATCCTCGCCACCTTCAACGCGCTCTTGGAGATCGCGCTGGCCGAGGCCGGGGCGGTGCGCGACCGGTTCAGCCCGATCGAGCTGTCGGCGCTGGCCGCCGATGCCGGCGAGCTGTACGGCCCGGTGGCCGAGGACAAGGGCCAGGTCCTGACCACCGCGATCGAGCCCGGCGTGACCGTGCCCGGCAACAGCCACCTGCTGGCCCAGGCCGTGGCCAACCTGCTGGACAACGCCATCAAATACACGCCGGAGGGCGGCCGGATCCGGCTTGCCGTCCGGCGCGACGGCGACGGCGCCGTGCTCGACATCCGCGACAGCGGCCCGGGCATCCCGGAGGAGGCGCGCGGCCGGGTGCTGGACCGCTTCGTCCGGCTCGACGCCAGCCGCAGCGCCCCCGGCGCCGGCCTCGGCCTGTCGCTGGTCTCGGCGGTGGCGCGGCTGCACCGGGCGACGCTGTCGCTGACCGACAACGCGCCGGGGCTGCACGTCGCGATGCGCTTCCCGCATGTGCTGGCCGGTCCACAGGACAGCGCCCAGGTCCCCGCCCCCACGGGCCGGATCGCGTCGCAGTCCTGAACGCCTGGAGCGGGATCGTTTCAGGCTGAATCATGCCGATTGCCTCTCCCGCCTGGCGGGAGAGGTCGACAGCGCGCAGCGCTGGCGGGTGAGGGCTGGTCCC